>JAGRAZ010000004.1 GCA_020434345.1 Bdellovibrionales bacterium | reverse complement strand
AACAAACATTTTTGCTTAAACCAAGCTTAAACATCCTTAAACTTGGTCGCAATGTAGTCGCTCCTAAAGATAAGTCAACCCCCTCCATGATGAAAAAAGTGCAAAGACATACGACTATACAAGTTGCTGAATCTACATGGTTTTTTGTAAAACCGGGTGTTTGACCAAGGGTATAGATCAGTAAATTTCCGTATAGGGGTTAACCGGTATTCCAGATTTCAGAATGAATATAAAAAAATGGGGTGGTGGCACCATTGCCCTCACCCCATGTTTTTTTTGGGAGGATAAAAAACTTTTTTACAAACTATTTCTTTTCGACTGATTCTTCTTTTCTTATTTCTTCTTTAACTTCGCCGACTTCGAACTTTTCGTCACCGGCAACAATCACCAATTTAAAATCCATGCTTGAAACTTTGAAGGAGGCTGTAACATTGCCTTCTTTGTCTTGTTTGAATTCAACGCTGAACTCACCGAATTTGGCGTCTTGTACAAGGATCACATCGACAGCTTTTTCAACGCGTGCTGAAAACTCAATAAGGTACGTATCACCCGGATCTTTAATGCCAGCTCCACCATTATGATCTTCTGGTGCGACCATTCCCGCACCACCATTATGATCTTCTTCTGCAACAACACCTGCACCACCGTTATGGTCGTCTGGTGCTGCTACACCTGCGCCACCATTATGATCTTCTATAGGAGAGCTTTTGACTGTAAACTGAACATTGTTTACATCATCGAGGATTTTGGCCGACTCGTCTTGTGGGGCCACTCCACAACCAATGATGATCAGAGCATAAAGAAGTACTACGTGCTTGAGTGTAAGTTGTTTCATAACACCCTCTATTATGCGAGACGTATGCCAAGTTGCCATACATTACTATCCTTTTGTATTTATTAACTATTTTTGAATATACTGTAACAAAATCGCTGATATTCCAGCTCCACTGGAACAAAAGCTCCGCAACCAAAGTTGCGCTTCCAACATCATCCAACCCCTTGAAATATCTTTTGAAATTGGCCAAACCTGATACAAGAAATAGCCAATGGCGAAGAAACCCCTGATTTTCGTAGGGATCGAAGGTGCGATCCCCAATCCTCTACCGAAGAAGGGCTACGTAGTCTCTGAAACATGCGCCCTTTTGCCTTTTGGCACCCTTCGCCGCAAAGAAAACGACCATTTCAAAGCCCTTTCACTTGCTCTAGAGCTCATGGCCCCAAACCGCAAAGTCTTTGTTACAGAAAAAACTGTTGAGTTTGATTTGAATGATCCTTCCTTTGATTGGAATCATGTTGCGCCAACTTATCTTGAAAAACAAACCCTAGGCAGCATTACGGTGAGTTCCACGATCGCCTCCACGTTTGAGAAGCTCTTTGATTTTGACCACCAAGGTACATTTTCCTATTTAAAAGAAGCCAAAGTTTCTAAACAGCGCCTTCGGGGTTTGTCTGCAAGCTATGCACAGATGGTGGGTCGTACCAAAGAGTTGCATGAGCTTTGCGAAATTTTAGAACAATCCTTTGAAGACCGAGGCCAGATCGCAAGCATTATTGGAGATGGTGGTTTGGGCAAAACTCGATTGTGGGTTGAGTTTGAAAAATACTTGGAGCATGAAAACACACTTCACTTCTTTGGCACCTTTACACTACAAAACGAAACACCTCTGCATGCGATCAGCGAAGTGTTTGGTCAACTGGTGGATCACTTTGAAAAGAAACTTGTATTTACCGACCAAGAACGTGTTTTTCTATCCTATTTTATAGATGGTCAATCGGATGCGGAGCTTATCAAAAATCTTTCGCCGCAAGATCTAGAGCAAAACATTTTTCAACTGATTCGAACAACGTTGGATCAACTTGCCGAAGAAAAGTTTGCCATTGTGATGGATGACATTCACTGGGCTGATGAGGCCTCCCAAAGATTGATTGAGTTTATGGTGCCCTTGATTCCCAAACGCAAACAGATGTGGCTTTTGATCCATCGACCAGCCTACACACCTTCCTTTACGCGCGAGCTTTTTTACCATCCCATTAAACTTAAAGCGCTTGATGTTACGCAGATTGAAGCACAGATCAAAAACATGATGGATCTGAAATACATTGCACCTTCTACACTGGCCAAGATTCATGAACATTCCAAGGGAAACCCATTCTTTGTTGAAGAAATTTTCCGTCATTCGATTGAAAACAAACTGGTCGATACAGACAACCGCATTATTCAGGACATACCACTGGACCGTGGCATTCCCATGAACATTCAATCCATGGTACAAACACGTTTGGACCATCTGGATGCAAAACTTTTTGAAGCATTAAAGATTTTAGCTGTACTTGGCAGTGAAATCTATAGAGAGGAAGCGGATGCACTCCTTTCCGAGCTTTCATTTGATGCCAAAGAAGTCCTGCAACGACTTACGGATGAGGCGTATCTTTCTGAAATCAGTGTGTTTCCAGAAAACAAGATTGGGTTTTATCATGACATTATTTTTGAAGCGGTTCGGGACCAGAATCTTTCAGAAAAGGAATCGACACAAAACCACGAAACAATCGCGAATTTTTTGATCAAATTTCATCATAACAACCTCGATAAGCACATCTTTAGAATCTGTGACCACTTAATCAATACATCCTACCAAGAAAACCAAAAAGAATACTTTGAAAAAGCAGCTTTACAAGCAAGCGAACATAATAATTTCTATGCCGCAAAGAAATACTATGCGCATTTGTATATAAATAAATCACTCGAAAAGAACCTTTTTCCAACCTACTTTACTTCATTAAACAATACTAAATCTATTGAGGAATTAGAGAGATTTTTACAATATTGGGGAAATCATACTAAAATAGAAAATGAAGATCCTGGAAAAGGGTATTACTTTTTGTATGGAAAATTTCTTTTGGAACAACGAAGATTAGAAGAAGTTGAAATATTTTGTACAAAGACAATCGATCAATACAAAAAAAAACACAGCGACAACATCTTACTACCTCTAACAAGTATTTATATTCAAGCACTGACTTTAAATCATAGATGGCCAATTGTATGTAACATTTCATTAAAGCAGCTTCGCCTATTAAATAGTCAGAAAAATGCTATTGAGAAAATTCCGTATCTTTACGCCCTTTCTTACTTAATATCGGACAATTCTAAGAATGAATATTTAATGGCATTAGATTTCACATCTAAAGGCATGGATATTGTAAAAACCTTTAATTCCGTTCCCTTTTACGAACAAGATTTGCTTTTTAATCGATACGCTTTGTTTCAAACAGTTCATCGTTGTAATTACAAGCTAAGTGCTAAAATATGGTCCATGATTATACAACTGAGAAAAGAAAATGGATTTATCTCTGAGCTTGACCATTGCTATTCACAACTTCTCGTTAATAATTTTCTTGCTGGAGATTATAATGAAACAATTTCAAATTATAATGAGATACATCAACTCAATGAGCAAAAACAAACACGCCATTTTTATTATGTAAGTTTTTGGGCAAGTCTTACCTATTTAATTTTAGGAAATGATGAATTATTCATCAAACACATACTAACTGCTAGAAAAGGAAGGCAGAAAGATCCCTATTTCAGAACCATGCGCTTTTACTGCATGGGATATTATCATCTTTCAAAAAACGATTTCTATAATGCGTATATTTCGTTCAAACGATTACATAAGTTTTACAGCAAATTGAACGTAAATATTGTAGTAGCCGACGCAATGCTGCTTATGCTTTCGGCAAAAATTCAATATCGTAATTCTATTGATAGGGATGACATTTCTAAAGCCAAACAGGCTTTTTCTACCAAGACAAGTCCCAATAGCTACAATCATTGGTCGTTTCAGATGCTCTCGCTTACGTTTGCGCGCTACACCGATGAAGATTTTGGCATTGATCCCATGGCCACCGACCCCAAAGCCTGCCCCAACGCACTCTTAAAACAAAAAATGTATGTCGAAAAAATCAAATTTCTAGATTTTAAGGGCATGGAAAAAGAAGCCAAAGCCCTGCGCAAAGAATACCAAGCCTATCGTGATGAACTTGAACTTTCTATCCCCTCAGAACACATCGAATCATTTCGCAAAAACTCTCTGTTCCCTGTTCCCTAAAACTGGCCAACAGCAAAGTGCAACTCGCCAAAGGACTCGCCCGTTCTTCGATCAATCTTAATCCCGTAATCAATACGTAACGGACCCACAAATGTATTGTACCGAAAACCAAAACCAAATGATTGACGAATATTGGTCACATCAAAGTCCTGATTTTGTAAAAAGGCGTTACCCCCATCTGTAAAAAGAACCAAATCAATGGTGTCATTGAGTGGAATCAAAAAATCCCACAAAAAATTAAACATGCTGTTTCCACCCGGTGCTTGCGCAAAATCTACATTTGAACAGTCCTCCGGCACATCCCCGGGAAGTCCACCCACGCAATTTCTTCGAAATCCCCGTAAACTTTCATTGCCCCCCAAACGATAGCGCTTCTCAAGAGGCACCTGTTCAATGCCCTGATCTGATGTTTTTCCAATCGTATCTGAAAAGCCCAAACGCACAGACAACACAGAACGAAAACGTCTGTAAATCGGCACATAAAAACTATTGGTAAGTGTTACACGATAAAACTCTGCATCTGACAAAAACGACTGATCAAAGAAATCAAATTGCAACCGATGAAATGTACCGCGTTCTGCATTGAGAATATTGTCACGAAAATCAATGTCCACAATAGACGCAAGTGAGCCAAACCGCGCTTGTGATTCATCAAAGGGTGATAACACAACACCCGATTCCACGTTAAATGGATTGCGTCTTTCCAGTACCCACTGCAACGTGGTACGCAGATTTTGTGACCATAGTTTTTCTACACCCAAAATAAGACTGCTTCGGGAGATGTCATACAAAATTTCATCGGTGCGCTCACTGATCAAACTCAACTTGGCATTGAAAAAATTAAAAACGCTCGGCTCAAGATACGTAAACACCAGCCGATGCTCAACAATATCTGCATCACGAACCTGCCTGTTGACCCGACCTGAAAGGGTTGCACTTCTTCCTGTGCCTGCAATATTGGTGTACCCAATCGAGGATGAAAATCGATAACCATCATCCGTAGAAATACCCGGTTTTAACACGAGCAATCGCTGCTTTCTTTCACGCACCTGCACAACAATGTCTTCTACACCGGGTTGATCATCCCGAGGCTTTTCTAACAATGATACGGATTGGAAAAAACCCAACCGAATCAAGTTTGCGCGCGTTTTTTCAATTTGATTGATGTCATACCGATTTCCGGATGCAAACTCTAGTTCGCGTCGTATGACTTTGGGCTTTGTGATTGCATTGCCTCGCACAACTATATCCCCATACGTAATACGAGGGCCCTCATCTACATAGATAGGAACAATGATCCTGCCTTCGTGCAAATCAGAAATCGGTGGAATACTTATCTTTGCGTACTTGTACCCATTTTCTTGGTATCGTCTTTGCAAACTTTTGGTTTGATTTTTCAATTGCAGTGGATTGACCGGGTCACCCTTTTTAAATCGAATTGTTTTGAAAATTTCTCTTTTTGAAAAAAGCGTGTTGCCTTCAATGGCGATGTCTTCAAACGTCGACGGAAGCCCTTCCTGAATACTTATCACAATATCAACTGCATGCGATTCAGGCTCCATATGAAAGGCCGGATCCAACAATGAAACACGAAGGAATCCTCGCGATTGATAGTAAGAAATTAAACGATCTACAACCGTAACAACTTCTTCCTCCACAAATATTCCCTTTTTGACCATGGGTGGTGCATAAAACGAAAACCTTGAATGAAGCCTTGAGGTCGCAATTCGATCGTTACCCATAAATTCAATTTTTCGAATTCTCATGACTGGACCACGATCAATGGTAAATCGAATCGTTTCGATATTATCTTCTGCATTTTCAATTCGCTCTGCAGTAATTTTTGCGTACGGATAACCCTTTGACCGGTAAAAAGATAAAATGGACTCTTTTGCAGTTGCCTCTAACCATGCTTGGTTAAATTTTTTCTCCTGATCCAGATACACAGCCTTCTTTAACAACTCATCTCTTTCAAATGCAAACGTATTGCCGTAGAACTGCACATCAATCTTGGACCCAAGCGTAAGTTGCATCACCAAATTACTACTTTGCGAATCTTCATTCTCAACAAAACCTTCTGTTCGAAGGTCAATTTGGCGGTAAAGTTTATCTCTATATTTTCGATTCAAAAGCTTAACTGTTTGTTCTAGTGTTTCCTGATCGCACCTTTGTTTTAGTTTTCGACGTAAAACCCTTGTCATTTGATATTTTACTTCCGGCTCTGCATCACCCCAAACCACTTGATCATACCTACACGGGGTGTTTTCTTGGATATAGAGCGTTACTTTAAGATTGCCGCTTCCTGATTTGTTTTCGAAAACAGATTGAATTTGCGCATCGGGAAATCCACGAAACACAAAGTAATCTTTCGTATATCTATCAAGCTCTTCTTGAATGTTTACGCCCTTGTAATTATTTTCAAAAACTTTTACTTCTTGAACAATCGCTTTGGTTTTAACCTCTTGATTGCCCACTACTTTTACATCCGTAATTGAGAAATCAGGAATAATCTGAATCGTAATTTGGTCACTGTTTTCCCACTTGGCGATAATGTTTTCAATGGGCCAGCGATAATAAAATCGCTTAATCGAGTTCGAAACAGTTCGTTTTACATTTCCTTCATGTATATTTTTTGAGAAAAATTCGATCGCGTCTTGTTTTATTTTTTCATCATTACATTCAATTTCAAGGTCAAAAGATAACGCGGCATGTGACCAAAGAAGCATTGCAATAATATAAAAACATTTTTTCATGTTAAAATTCCAACCTAAACTCAAAATCCAAACCAAGATCTACATCTTGGTCCGCTTCGACTTTGTTGTCCCTGAAACTTCCCTGCACTGAAACCTTATCATTTAAAAACTGCTCTAACGTAAAGGTATTTTCGTTGCCTGCATCAAAAAGGTCTGTTGAGTATGTAAGCCGCACTTTCGAAAAAAGATTTTTGGCTACAAACAGTTTTAATCCCGTTGTTTTTGTATCTTCTGAAAAATATGGAATAAACTGGAAGGAATCCACCAGTCGAATTTTTTTAAGGCCGGACTGAAGCCTTGTTTGCACAGGGCCTGAAAGAACGCTCGGAATCAGTGACGCAGAGACACCTTCATTTACTCCCGAACTTACCGCCAAATCATCCAATTCTACGCCCAAGGTTAAAAGAGAGATAATTGTTGTCTCTTCCTTTTGCGGAATACTTGAAAGATAGGCACGAATCACTTCTTGCTCTGTCCGTATGTCTAACAAAATATCTGTATTACCAACTCGCGTTCTTGCATTGAGGTTAAATGACAAAGCAATTTCATCATCTCGAATAAAACTTACAACACCGGGCAACAAGTCAAATTCATTTTCTAAGAAAGTTACCTGACCTTCGATGATTTCTACTGTTCCAAGAAGCCCAAATTTTTTGTTGCTTCCACGAAGATATAGATCCCCTTTGACTTTTGCAATTGCAACATCATTTCGAACCAAAAAGTTTTCATTGGTAGAATAAAAATGCATATCTAGGAGCAAAGATTCTTCCTCTTCTAGATAAATTCTCTCGGCTTCTTTTTCGTCACCAAACGTAAGAAACTGACTTTGCCAATCCCAATCGTCGGTATACATTCCACTGATCACTTCAAAGTCTGTTTTCAATAACGGTTTTGTAAGTGCGCCTTCTACAGAAAAGGGGCCTTGAATGACAACGGGTAAATATTCAGGAAATCGAATATTTGCCTGATTGATGTCTCCGGTCATATACAATCTCATTTGTTCAACTTTACTTGAAAGAAACAAATCCCCTTCGGCAATCACAGTACCGCCACCAAGCTTGGCTTCAAAATAATTTGCATGCAACTGGTTTTGGTCAATATCCGCTTGCATTTCTATGGATTCAAATGGGTGAGGAAATATTTTATGCCGCAAGTACCCGTTTTGCAGCCTCACATTGCCTTGCAAAATAGGCTTCTGCAAAAGGCCACCCAATCGCAAATTCAAATTAAGAATACCTTCAACCCTCACAAGATCAAGCGGCAATACAGATAGGGTTTCAAAAGGAAGTGCGCCTGTTAGTGAAATATCAATACGTTGCCCTTGATCAATATCCCCTTGAATTAAAACCTCATGTGTCTTGTTTCCAAAACGTAAATCTTGGAAGTGGGCCTGTCCATTTTCAATCGAAATATCAAACGGAGACTTGTTGTAAAATTGCACTTGCTCATTTTCAACTTTAACCTCTTCAAGACTTGCACTCACATTCCACGAAGAAAAACTTGAAATTTTTCCAGACCCTTGCACTGCGCCCGTAATGCTACTTTGCGCATTTTGTAAAAAAGAAAAAATGGGAAACGACTGCCATGCACCCTTAAACGACACACTTGGGTCGTCGCCACCTCGATACAATCCTTGAAAATTCATCCCCGGATCAATTGTAGTAAATTTCCAATTTAAATTCTCAATTTTGCCATTTGCATATGCCTTTGCCCTATTTTGAAAAGGCTCTAATGCTAAATCCTGTTGAAAAAATAAATCTCCTTCAAAATTAATCTGAGGATTTTCAAAGTCACCCTCTAACATTGTATTTGCATCTAACGTATCCACATAAGATGTGACAAATGTTGGTAATTCAAAAAAATCCAACGGTAATTTTTCAACATGAATCTTTACTTGTCGAAATCCCTCACGTGTAAGCGTACCCTCTGCACTGGCTTTAAGCGTTTTTCCTTTGATTTCTAATTGTCGAATTAAAATATCCTGATTTTGGAAATCAAATCTAGTATCGAGTTTCTCAATAGGCACATCAAATGCAAAAGCCTCACCCATATGCAAACGAATATCTCCGTTGACGTCATCACCTTTGCCCTGAAGAATAACATCACCCTTTCCAAGCCCTTTTAATTGATTGAAATAGGGATAACGTCTTTGGATAATCCGCCCCACCCAAGCCATTTCAAAGTCAGAAAATTTTGATCGTATATCAAATGAGTCTGATGTTGCTGAAGTTTCCCCTTCAAATGAAAGTTTTCCACCTTCTTTATTGCTCATTGAGAACTCTTCAAAAAGAACGCCGTCCTCCACAAACGAAAGAATGCCCTTAAAGTGATGATCACCAAAGTTTTCGTACTCAAAATTTTTCAAATCAAAATTAAACGTAAGGTTTGATTCGGTTTTGTTTTCTTTTACAGAGCCGATAACTTTTCCAGCACCTTTCACAGGGTATGAATCTTGAAAAATAGCGGCAATATTTCCCATTTGAATATCCCACTCTCCATCCACACCCTCACCGTTCATACCAATATGGATGAAAAATTTTGCATCCATCTGTGGATGGATCAAATGTCCTTGTGCAAACTGAATGCCATTTTTATTATCCCAAAGAAAATCACACTGCGCTACTGCCTGATCAATCTGAATGGGTAAAAACTCATTCACATTGGGTGGAATATCAAACGTAACTGTGGGAAAAAGTACCTCTAAATCCCCTTTCATAGAAAAGGGTGAAAGCGACAACTTTCCTGTAGAATCTATTTTGACATCCGAAAAAAGAACGGGATCTTTGTCAGGATTGATCCAATACTGGATATCCACAAATGACATACGACTTGATTGAATACGATATGTAAGATCATGATTGCTTCCATTGCCTGTAAGCGTAACTTTTAACTGACTTTCATGATGTTTTACATCAACAACTACGTCTTCAATAAACTCATTTTTGGTTTTTGCTTTTACCTTTAAAAGTTCAATTTCACGAGAGCCTATATTTGTATCTTTAAGTTCAATGGAATGTGTCCCATGAAGCTCTGTAAACTCACCCTTCAAATTGGATTCGACTAAAACGTTTCCCGAAAAACTCACATCTTCTTTGAGCAAGTGCAAATCAACCAAAACTTTATGTATTTTTTCTAGATTGCCTGAATAGGCAATTGAGAAATCTGCTGTTGGATAGACAAGTCCCTCAGAAATAATCGTATTATTTTGATCCGCAATTTCAAATTTTTGTACAAAAATTTGATTTTGAAATCGCACCAAGTCTAGAAGTACATTGTCGATTGCAATTTCTGAATCTTCTTTGGTAAGCACGCCTCTTCCCTTAAGAGAAAGCATTTCAGAGTACCCTTCTTGTCGAAATGAAATATCTTTGGGTAAAAGTGTGAATGAAATCTGATTTGGACCACTGACTTTGATTCGTGCATCTTTGATTTGCAAGTCCTGTACTACAATCGGCGTATCTTTCTCAAAAAAACTTCCCGGTCTTAGGCCTTCTTTTTTTTGTTTTGTCTGCGTTTGAATAACAAGTTCGATATCTGGCTTTACAATTTCAGCATATGAAACAACAAGCTTTCCTAAAAACAAAGAACGAAGTTGAACAACAACATCGACAGCATACACATCTAATTTTTTAATGTTATGAAGAGGATTATGAAGTCGAATTTCTTCAATGCGGACACTTGGAGGAAAAAAATCCAAATCCATTCGCTCAAACGTAACAGGCGCTCCAACCATATCCGACACTTCTTTTTCAAGCAGTGCTTTGACATATGGATTGGATGTAACCGGAGCCCAAAAAACAAGTCCGACCATCAATGTAAACGAAAGCAAAAGAATCCAAAAAACAGTTTTTTGAATTTTTTTGCGTTTGCGTCGAAGATTTTGATTTTTTTCAGCGCACATTTCCCTAAGTTATTATAATCACATCATTCTTTTTTGCACGAATAAAGCATGCGTGCAGCTTTTACTGCTTTCCATATTTTGCAAAAATGATATGAAAAGGCCAAAAAATAGCTCTATATAGGTTTAGGAAAATAACCATGATCAAAAACAAAGATATTGAAATTCAAGAATGGCTAGACTCGATTCAAGCAGTCCAACACACACAAGGAGCCGACCGTAGTCAAACAATCCTACAGGCGATCAATCAATTTGCCAGCCTGCAAAGCATTCAAACACCACTTATCAACACACCCTACTGCAACACATTTAAACAAGACCTCATTTACCCGGGGGATGAAATCATCGAAGATCGCATTGAAAACATCCTTCGCTGGAATGCAATGGCCATGGTTGTACGCGCCAACAAAGCCTCTGATGGGATCGGTGGACATATTTCTACCTACGCTTCTTCCGCAACCATTTATGAGACGCTTTTTCATCATTTTTTTAGAGGCAAAGAAGGTACAAATCATGCCAGTGACATGATCTACTTTCAAGGCCACGGCTCTCCCGGCATCTATGCACGGGCGTTTCTTGAAGGTCGCCTATCCGAAAAACAATTATCCAACTTCAGAAGAGAGTTGGCAAAAGACGGAGGTCTTTCATCTTATCCACACCCGTACCTCATGTCAGACTTTTGGGAATTTCCCACCGTATCCATGGGTCTTGGCCCGATCACTGCGATTTACCAAGCTCGTTTTAATAAATATCTCGCCAACCGGGGATTGATTGAGACTTCGCAAAGTCGTGTATGGGCATTCTTGGGCGATGGTGAAACTGGAGAGCCTGAAACCTTAGGCGTTCTGAATATCGCTGCACAAGAAGGGTTGGACAATCTTACTTTTGTCATCAACTGTAATCTTCAACGACTTGATGGACCTGTGCGTGGTAACGGCCAAATTGTTCAAGAATTAGAAGGTGTTTTTAAAGGCGCCGGATGGAATGTTATTAAAGTTTTATGGGCGCGCGATTGGGATCCTTTGTTCCAAACAGCGCAAGGAACCCAACTGATTGAGCGTCTTGGAAGTTTTGTCGATGGAGAGTATCAAAAATTCTCTGTTGAAAATGGCGCCTACATTCGTGAACACCTTTTCGGTGCAGAACCTGAACTTTCATCCCTTGTGTCGACATATAGTGATGAACAGATTGCGTCCTTGTCACGTGGCGGACATGATCGCGTTAAAATGTACACAGCATATAAACATGCAACGGAACACAAAAACCAACCCACTGTCATATTGGCAAAAACCGTAAAAGGTTTTGGCCTAGGTGCTTCTGGCGCAGGACAAAACAGCACGCACCAAAAGAAAAAACTAGATGCAGACACCATTTTGGAATTGCGTGATCAATGGAACATCCCAGTATCAGACAAAGAACTACCCAACATTCCATTTTACAAGCCAGACCCAACAAGTGTTGAAATGCAATATCTGCTTGATCATCGAAAAGCCTTGGGTGGATTTGTTCCTTCACGCAGAACAATTACACCTTCTTTACAAGCACCCGATGAAAAACTTTATCATGAATTTTTTGAAGGTACAGGTGATCGTGAAGTTTCAACCACCATGGCACTGGTACGTGTGCTGTCAAAACTTTTAAAAGACAAAAATATAAAAGAACAAATTGTTCCTATTGTTCCGGATGAAGCGCGCACTTTTGGTATGGAAGCTTTTTTTGGTCAAATTGGCATTTACAGCTCTAAGGGGCAATTGTACGAACCTGTAGATAAGAAAAGTCTCCTTTACTACAAGGAAAGCAAAGAGGGTCAGCTTTTAGAAGAAGGTATTTCTGAAGCAGGCGCGATGTCTTCCTTTATTGCAGCAGGCACCTCTCACACCACACACAATTTCCCGATGATTCCGTTTTATATTTACTACTCTATGTTTGGTCTGCAACGCATTGGAGATCTTGCATGGTCTGCTGCTGATCAAGGTTGCAGAGGCTTTTTGGTTGGTGCTACTGCAGGACGCACTACCCTTGCCGGTGAAGGATTGCAACACCAAGATGGCCAAAGTCATCTTCTTGCATTTCCTATTCCAACACTTAAAGCATATGACCCCGCATTTGCATTTGAAATTGCAGCAATTATTAAGCATGGGATTAAAGAAATGTACGTGGATGGAAAAAATATTTTTTACTATATCACCGTTGAAAACGAAAACTATGCGCAACCTGCAATGCCTGCACATGTAAAAGAAGAGGATATCCTAAAAGGGTTATATTTATACCGACCAACTTCCACCAAAGGAAAAGCCAAAGCGCATCTTTTAAGCTGTGGATCCATCATGAACGAATCACTTCATGCACAAAAAATGCTAGAGGAAAAATACCAAATTCCGACAAATGTTTATGGCGCTGTAAGTTTTAAGGCACTCCAAGATGATATCAATGATGTCGAAAGAAGTCGCTTGTACAACCCTGAAAAGAAAGTTCAATCTCATGTTGAGAAAATTTTTGCAAATGAGTCTGGTGCATTTATCGCAGCAACAGACTATGTAAAAACACTTCCCAATGCTATCGCAAAAGCCATTCCCGGAACACTTGTATCTCTTGGTACAGATGGATTTGGCAGAAGTGCGGCGCGCGAAGAGCTTCGTAAATTTTTTGAAGTTGATCGCAATTTTATCGTATACGCAACACTGTCCTCTTTATTTACAAAAGGTGAAGTGTCGCTGGAAGTTTTAAACAAAGCAAAAAAAGATTTAGGGATTGATGACAAAAAGTCCAATCCTCGAGAATCATAAAATTAAAAAGGAAGTTTCTATGAAACACAATTCAAAGCAAACACTAACAAATCATACCATTGGAAAAACTTCTTACTCGTTTCATCAGATTCAGAAACTTGAAGACTCGCATAAGGTTTCAAGACTTCCGTTCTCTATGCGAATCTTACTTGAAAATCTTCTTCGCCAAGAAGATGGGGTCAATGTCACAGAGAAAGACATTGATGCAATACTTTCATGGAATCCAAAAGATGAACCTTCGCACGAAATTGCATTCATGCCTTCTCGTGTGGTTTTACAAGATTTTACAGGCGTACCTGCAGTTGTAGACCTGGCTTCTATGAGAGATGCTATTGTCTCTTTGGGTGGTGATCCCTCTAAAATTAACCCCTTGCGACCTGCCGAACTTGTTATTGACCATTCTGTACAAGTAGACAAATTTGGTTCCGAGACTGCACTAGATGAGAACACAATCATTGAGTATGAAAGAAACTTTGAGCGATATCAGTTCTTACGATGGGGCGCACAAGCATTTGAAAACTTTAAAGTGGTCCCACCATCGACTGGAATTGTTCACCAAGTAAACCTTGAATATCTTTCCCGTGTAGTCATGAACGAAAAGGACGCACAAGGAAACCCAACCCTTTTTCCAGACACGCTTGTAGGAACAGATTCTCATACCACCATGATCAATGGCTTGGGTGTTCTTGGCTGGGGTGTAGGAGGCATTGAGGCAGAAGCTGCAATGCTAGGACAACCTATATCTATGCTTATTCCTCAGGTCATCGGATTTAAACTTGAGGGTAAACTTCCTGAAGGCAGCACCGCAACAGACTTGGTGCTTACTGTAACCCAAATGCTTCGCAAAAAAGGTGTTGTTGGAAAATTTGTTGAATTTTTTGGGCCCGGCCTTGACCATTTGCCACTTGCAGATCGCGCAACGATCTCAAATATGGCTCCTGAATATGGCGCAACATGCGGCATGTTTCCAGTGGACGAGACAACACTTCACTATTTGCACCTCACAGGAAAAACCCAAGAACAAATTGATGTGATTCGTTCGTACTTTACTCTTCAAGGCATGTTTCGAAACTCAAACACACCTGATCCAGAATATACAGATGTGTTATCTTTGGATTTAAGTACGGTACAACCATCCCTGGCAGGTCCGAGCCGCCCCCAAGATCGCATTTTGCTTTCGGATATGAAAACTGGCTTTACCAAAAGCTTCGATCAACTTTCGATGAACGATCAATCCAATGTGGAATTTCAAAATCAAAAATTTGACCTTACACATGGCCATGTTGTGATTGCAGCCATTACAAGTTGCACTAACACATCTAACCCATCGGTCATGATCGCTGCAGGACTTCTTGCACAAAAAGCGATAGCCGCGGGGTTGAATGTTAAACCTTGGGTTAAAACATCGCTTGCACCCGGTTCTAAAGTCGTCACAGATTATTTAGAAAAATCTAAACTTGATGAAGCATTGAACAAACTTGGTTTTAATACTGTAGGTTATGGCTGCACCACATGTATTGGCAATAGTGGACCGCTACCTGAACCGATTGAAAAAGCCATTGACGATAAAAAACTTGTTGTTGCTTCTGTTCTAAGTGGTAACCGAAATTTTGAAGGCCGCATCCATCCTAAAGTGCGCGCCAGCTATCTTGCTTCACCACCACTTGTTGTTGCATATGCATTGGCGGGCACAGTGAACTTGGACTTGGTCAAAGACCCGATCGGCAAAGGTGCAAATGGACAGGATGTGTTTTTAAAAGATATTTGGCCTTCACAAAAGGAAATTCAAGAAGCTGTAACAAAAAATGTAAATGCGGAGATGTTTCAAAAATCCTATGAAAGTGTTTTTGATGGAGATGAACACTGGAAAAACATCACAGTCTCAACAGGCAAAACATATCAGTGGGATGAAGCGTCTACATATGTTAAACACCCGCCCTTTTTTGAAAACATCACTGCTTCACCGCAGCCGATAAAAAATATCAATGGCGCAAGAGTGTTGGCGCTTTTGGGAGATTCTGTCACGACGGATCATATTTCTCCTGCAGGAAGTATTTCTAAAAATTCTCCCGCTGCAAAGTATCTGGAAGAAAAAGGTGTTCCCCAAAAACTTTTCAACTCGTATGGTTCACGCAGAGGAAATCACGAAGTGATGATGCGTGGAACATTTGCAAACGTTCGCATTAAAAACCAACTTCTAGATGGCGTCGAAGGTGGATTCACAAAGTACTTTCCAACAGGAGAGACGTTAAGCATATTTGATGCTGCCATGAAGTATATCCACAGCGAAACACCGCTTATCATTCTTGCTGGTAAAGAATATGGCACGGGTTCATCACGAGATTGGGCAGCAAAAGGCTCTTACCTTTTGGGCATCAAAGCTGTCATTGCACAAAGCTTTGAACGCATCCACCGAAGTAACCTTATTGGCATGGGTGTTCTTCCCTTGCAATTTTCTGATGGCCAATCCGCACAAAGTCTTGGCCTTGATGGCACTGAAACATTTGACATTCAAGACCTTGCACAACAATACAAAAATGCCAAAACGTTAGAGATTCACGCCACGCATCCAAGCGGCAAAAAATCTACATTTACGGTAGATCTTCGATTGGATACACCCAAAGAAAGAGAATACTTTGAACACGGCGGAATTTTACAATACGTTCTGCGACAACTTACCAAGTAAAGAAAGGCGCATCATGATCAAAACAATGACAGTGAGTGAACTTCAAAAACGAGTTCAAGAAAGCACCAAACCTTTTCTTTTGGATGTTCGTGAACCCCATGAATTAGACATCTGCAAACTTGCTTTTGATGAGCATATCCCCCTGGGCGATCTTCCAGATGATTATGAAAAACTACCAAAGGATGCTGAAATTGTTGTGTATTGCAGAAGCGGCGCGAGAAGTTTACGTGCGTGCGAGTTTCTTGAGGATCACGGATATGGCAATCTTACCAATCTAAGTGGTGGGGTACTTGCATGGGCCAATGATATTGATCCGACCATGCAAAAATACTAAATTTCAATTAGATTCCTCGTTAAAACTGCCTGTATTGTTAAGAATATCATGGTCGTACATTCCAATACGCAGGCGCTCTACATACGACTCAATGGCTTGCACTACCACAAGCAAAAACAAAACGATCATTGAAATAACAATGCCTTCTGCGTATTGACCAAGACCAATATAGCAGCCAATAGAAGCCAAAGACCAAATCACTGCTGCTGATGTAACACCACGAACATGACCTCGAAGATTCAAAATCACACCCGCACCCAAAAAACCAACGCCCGAGATAATGGCGCTAACCACTCGAATGGCAAATTCAGGTTCATACCCGTGCGCACTACCAAGATAAACAAAGCTTGCCGTTCCTAAACAGACCAAGCTTGAAGTTCTAATACCTGCAGGCCGCCCTTTAAGTTGCCTTTCGATACCAATGATGCTTCCACAAAAAAAGGAAGTAAAAAGCATTTTCAAAAACCCCATATTAACGATTACTTGTTCCATTGCGCTCCCAATTTACGGCTTTAAAAATATTCTATCGACTGTTGTTTTGATTAGCAAGAATCTCATCAATGATTTTTTGGTTCTCTATGCCCTTTTGATACACTTGTGCGTACGGTATACTGGTGAAACTTACCATCGTGTAACGAGATTTAAAACGTTCTGGATCGTTGCGTTCTAACTCTTGCGCAATTTTTCTGCGCTGCAAGTATGTAGGGTCTGAAACAGAATCACGCATCTCAATAAAATTCTCAAGTGCCATCGTCGCAATTGCATCGGCATCTTTTTTTCGCAAACTTGAAAATGTTTTTATTGCAACATCTAAATCATGTTGTTGAACTTGTTCAAAAAACAATTGAACATCTTCAAAAGAAGCATTCATGCCTTGCCCAAAAAAAGGAACAACAGCGTGTGCTGCATCGCCAAGAATAAGTGCGTAATTTTCAACATTCCACGGATAGCATCGAATGGTCGCAAGAGAGCTAGTCGGATTTTCAAAAAACTGTTCTTCGACATTATTCATTAAATTGTATGCATCAGGAAACTCACGTTTTAAAAAAGCTGTCACGCTTTCTTTGGTTGTCAGATCATCAAAACCGGGTTCGCCCTCAAAATCTAAAAATAATGTCACCGTAAAACTTCCATCGGTATTAGGCAGTGCGATAAGCATGAATTTTTTTCTTGGCCAAATATGAAGGACTTCTTTTTCCATCAAAAAGGATCCTGCTTTTCCAGCTGGGATGCAAAGCTCCTTATACCCCTGTGGTATATAGTCTTGTGAATAATTAAAACGATCCGTTTTCATCATGGCTTGACGAATTTTTGAAAAAGCTCCATCGGTTCCAAACACATAATCATATTGTTTGTTAAGCATTTGATGACTAACCTGATCTTCAAACATGATCTTTTTTGTTTTTACATCGTAATCAGTACATTTTTTTTCAAAATGCAAGTGAATCGATGCGTACTCTTGGGCTGCATCTAATAGAACTTCGTTTAGGGTTTTGCGAGAAATAGAATAAATAACGTGATCTTTTTGCGTGCCATAGGGTTGAAAAGAGGTTTGACCATCTTGCAAATGAACAAAGCGTCCTTTCATAGGAATCATGTGAGGCTTGATTCTATCAAATAAATCCACTTTCTTGAGTGCCTCTATACCTCTATGCGACAAGGCCATATTGATAGAACGTCCGCCTGAACCGTCTAGAAGTCTTAGATCTTTACGATATTCAAAAACATCTACACGCATACCTTTCTTGGCAAAGTATACTGCCATGAGTGATCCACAGAGTCCTGCTCCTACAATCGCTATTTTTTTTTGATTCATGCAACCTCGGAAAGCATTTGAACAAATTGATATACATCCGTAAACGTGTTGTATAGCGGAACCGGAGCCAAACGTATTACACTTGGCTCTCTCCAATCACAAACAACGCCGCTTTGAATAAGTTTTTCAAATACACTCTTTCCACCTTTAACTTCTAACGATAATTGGCATCCGCGCTTTGATTCTTCAAGCGGTGTAATAATTTTAACCGTATCCTTACAATTTTCTTGCAAAAGAAATGTCAAAAATCCTGTTAAATGATGAGATTTTTCAATCAAAGATTTCATCCCAACTGTTTCAAAGATCGAAAGCGAAGACAAAAGTGCTGCGGATGTAAGCACTGGCACATTTGAAAGCTGCCACCCATCAACACCTTCCATTGGATCAAATGTACTTTCCATCAAGAATCTGCGTGCTTCATTATGACCCCACCAACCTGAAAGCCTTGGCAAATCAAAACGCTTGCTGTGCTTTTGATGAACAAAAGCACCACCAACACAACCCGGACTACCATTTAAGTATTTATAAGAGCACCATGCTGCAAAATCAACGCCCCAGTCATGAAGGGCAAGTTCAATATTCCCAACAGCATGTGCACCATCCACACCCAATGTAATGTCATACTTCTGACACTGTTGTGCGAGGGTTTTGATATCAAATGCTTGTCCAGTAAGATAGCTCACACCTTCAATCAGCACCAACGCAAGGCAATCTTTATTTAATTCAATTTGTTGTAAAAGTTCATTTTCATCCAAAAGAGACTCAGTAGACATTGGGCCCATTCCAATTATAGCATCCTTAGGATCAAAGCCGTGGTACTTGACTTGCGACTCAATTGCATAGTGATCAGAAGGGAACGCATTATTAAGCATGAGAATTTTGTAGCGTGACGATGTTGGTCGGTAAAAAGATATCATCAACAAATGAAGGTTTGTCGTTAATGAATTCATACTAACGACTTCGCTTTCATGTGCTCCAACAATCTGCGAAAGAGGCTTTTTGAAATGGTGATGATACTTCATCCATGGTCTTTTTGCAGAAACATGACCTTTTGATCCAAGATTTTTCCAATCCTCTAGCTCCTGCAGAATATAATCTTTGGTTTTTTTAGGCTGTAAACCTAATGAATTTCCCGTAAAATAAAGAAGCTCATCTCCATGTTCATTTTTTGGAATATAAAACTCATCTCTTACATGCCGTAATGGATCTTTATGATCTACAATGTTTGCAAATGATAATGTGTTTTCAAAATTCATATAACTACCTTTGGATATAATATTGGCCGAGCAGGTGCTGCGTCCAGCTCCATTGCGGCCACCTGTAAATTTAACAAATACACCCCGTCTGGAACTTCATTGGAAACATAAACTAATTCGGTCACAGATTTGTGAAACCAAATGTCTGATTGTTTACTATTTGTACCAGAAGGCACATTCCAAAAAGTTCGATGTGCTAAAAGTTTCCCGCCATCTTCCATCGGATCAATAGAAGGAAAATCAACAAGCAAGTGTTCAACTCCCAAATCATTGCAAAATTCTATCGCATCAACAGACATAAAATTTGAGTGACCTTGGTACTGGAAACTTTTTTTAGTATCTGCATTTGGAAGGCTGCGAATGATTAGTGCGGAAATATTTTTTGAGCGTACAACTTTCGAAAGCTTGTCTTTTGTCACACCATTTGAATCAACAGATACAAGCTCTGCAAGACCAAAATAAGGAGCTATCGTCTCATGAATATAAGGACCATCATGCAAAATATGCGATACACATTCTGTATGCGTTGTCTGACAATGTGGAATGAGCGTAATCTGGTCACAATTACAACTTCCACCTTTTGACACGTCCCCAACAAAGCCGCCAGCTTCAAAGTGCGTTCTCTGTGGCTGACCTACACCAAATGCAGTTACGCTTTTACCGAATGAAAGAGGAATCGAAATATCAACAGGTCTTGATAAATCAAACTTTGCATGTTCAATTTCCACAATCTTCATTTTATACCCATCTAAAACCAAGTTGCTTTGATATACTTTCAGGCAGCACAGGGATATTTTGTCGAGAAACCAAATAAGAAGGCAGAGAAACCAAATCAGAGAAAATGGATGATGCCTCAATTGATTCACTTAAATATTTCTGCCCTGAGGAACCTCCTGTGCCCATTTTAAGCCCGATCATTTTTCTTACCATTGAAAGATGCTTATGTTTCCAAGCAACATGCATTTGATCTAACTCTATTAATGATCTTAGCACTTGGAACGGCGTATGAATCATAGGATAGTCCCTATAAAGATTAATAAACAATGCTGATAATAGGGCCTTTCGACTTAACTTACCTTGGGTTGCGTCACCATTTTCACTTTCAAACAAATCTTTAAACTTATCTTTCATGAGCTCTACGTTCACTGTTTCTTTTTTTCGCTGCTCATCGTCAAGAAAAGGGTGATTTTGTATTAATGTTTTTTCTTTTTCAAACATTAAATCCAATGCATTTTTATATGAAGATTCAAATTGATATTCTTTGGATTCAAGAAATGGATTTCTCTCAAGCCATGTCTGTACACCTTGAAATAGGGTCATTGTATTTTCGTCAATACGACTTTGGTCTTCTTTATGCAGTGATTGTTGTGAATATGCTTTTGTTGAGGATTGGTGCCGTTGGTAAATTCCTAATTTACACTCTAGTTGTTTAAATTGTAAACTTTGAAAACCTGATGCTGGAATTAAATCATCACGAAAATCCAGAAAATCAAGCGGTGTCATGGTTTCTAAAACCGTAAAATGGCTTGTCATGAGCTTTTGTATCTCGACAATTCTCTGAAGCCGATGATGGATTACGCTCAAGGTCGCATCAGGCAAGTATGGCTTTGCAAACTCTTGCAAAATAGAATCAATTTCAAAATGAATTTGCTTCATCCATAGCTCTAACGTTTGGTGTGTAACAATAAAAAGCATTTCATCGTGTGCTGGATGCTGATTTTTTACACTTTCAAGTTCTTGCGCTTGTAAAATACTTTCCAGCTTGAGATATTCAGAATAGTAGACTTCTTTTTTCATGACTTCTTATTTTGACCTCTCTATGATACGAGTGTGCATGCGCATAGTAGCTTAAATCAATGAGGATTCAAGGGAGAAATGATGGCATTTTATAGAATAATATTAGCAACTTATATACTTTTTCCTGCCTTTGCTTGGGCCAGCCAAGCCACACAAACTCCACCTGTTGCTGTTGGTTTTGATTTTTCGATTCCCTACATTGTAACTGTTGATGGGAATGGATTTAATGATGTGGACCAAAAGGAAATTGGCCTTTCGCTTCATTATTTTACCAGTAACAACATTAGTTTTGGTACGCGATTTGGTGTGGATGTTCAAGAATTTGCAGGACGAACAAGACAGTGGACAGTTGCACCGGGCATTCGTTATCAGTGGTTTCAAGGAAGAACTTGGATGCCATTCATTCAAACAGATATTCCCATCATTGTAAGAGGTGCCTTTAACTCTACTGGAAGTTCTTCTCGTATGGATATGGGATTTATTGGTGGCTTTGGATTGGCATGGAACATTGGAAATCAAATGGGACTCGAAAATCTATTGTTGAGATATAGCTTTTCTACTCAATACTTTTTTGGTTTCGGTGGAGCTGTACGAAATTTTGGATTTGAATTTGCCAATTTTGGCATTGAGTATAGGTTCTAATGACAGAGCAAAGCCAAGACCGAATCGTCTTTTGTCAAAAGTTTCAAAAAAAACTTCCCGGACTAACACAGCCTCCACTGCCCGGCGAATTGGGAATGCGTATCTTTGAACACATCTCCTATCAAGCATGGCAGGAATGGCGAACAGAACAAACTAAAATTATCAATGAGTTAAAACTTAAAGTATTTGAAAAATCTGCACAAGACACCCTGCAACAGCATTTACAAAAATTTTTGTTTGAAAATGCAAAAACAATCTTTGACGACAAAGCTAATTCATAAAGCGATCTTGATCATCTGATATTCTACCGTACTGAGAAGTCTCCATGGTCAACATCGCAATCAGCTGCTCCATTCTCTCAAAATGTGTATGAACTTCCAGCAGAGACTGTTTTTCAACTGTCGTAAAAGGAAGAGCCTGACTTAGTATATTTACAATTTGAAAATTACGAATCTGCTTGATGTTATGTATTTTAATTTTGATTTTTTTCTGTTTCATATACTTTTCGAGAAGTAAAAAAAACTCGTCTCGATCAAGCGGCACATCTTCATCTGCCATGTCTTGCGAAAACGCATCATAGGAGACAACAGCTTTTCTATAAAGCACATCTTGGTTTTGAACTTCAAAATCGAGATGAAACCTTTGCAACCCACGCAGTACAATTGCATACCTTCGATTTGGTAGCGTTCGAGCCTCTATAACCTCCCCCACTGTACCTATCGAATACAAATCAGGATGGCTTGAGTCGACTTCATTTCTAGGCTGGATAATTCCTATGACTTTTGGTGCTGAAGGAAGATCTTCATACATTTGCAAATATCTTGGTTCAAAAAGTTGCAATGGCAAATTACATCCCGGTACCAGTATACATCTCTGCAAAGGGAAAAGCGGTATCTCTTTAGGAAGCTCTCTCATGGATTTTGTAATGCTTGTCTAAAATCGTCTATGGTTCTCTTGCCTGTGTAAGGTTTTCCATTGAGCATAATGGTTGGTGTAGCTGATATCAAATACATATTCCCTTGCGCTACATCAGATTCAACTGCACGCTGAGACTCATCGGACTGAAAGCATGTCATAAACTCTTGAATATTAAGGTTTTCACTTTTGGCAAGGTCCACATAAATTGAATCATTAAGATTCATTTGATTTGCAAAAAGCAGATCATGATATCTCCAAAACTTATTTTGCACACTTGCACAAAAAGAAGCACGAGCAGCTTGACAGGCTTGAGGGTGCATTGACCTCCTGATCGAAGGATTGCAGGCACTATCTAAAGGAAAATATTTATAGGTTAGAAATATTTTAGAACCAAGCTCTCTTTCAAGTTCATATAGAAATGGGCTTGCAGACTTACAGGCTGGACATTGAAAATCACTAAATACTTCTACTTTATTGATTGCCTGTGGGTTTCCTGCGGACCGACCCATCATGACTTGGGTACTATCCAAAGAAAAATTGGATTCTGGTTGCTTGAAGAAAAAATGGGCAAAAACCAATATTACAACACTACTAACTACGACCAACAATACCTTGGTGTTGCGATAAAAATTTTTGCACATATGCGAAAGATGAAAAAACCAAGGATGATCTTCTGTACCAAATATTTTAAACATCCAGACAACGTATAAAATTGATGTGATGTAAAGAAGGCTACAAAAAATACAGATGGTTTTAAGCTTAATAAACGCAATATACGCCATACCTATTGTTGAAAGAATCGCTACGATCGATAATACCCATAGATACAAGTAGGGTTGAATAAGTTCCTTGTCGTGATGTTTATACGCGTACCATGAAAGAGAAAATGAAATCAGATAAAAAATAATACTGAAAACTGGTACAGGAATCTGAAACCAAAGCGAGTAGTCTTTTATCAAAAGTACACTGCAGCTAAAAAGCTTACCTATTTCACAAACACCACCAAGCTGTTCATAACGAAAGTGGAGCAACAACAAATAAAAAGAGACCGCAATCCCTACCAGAAGAATCCATCTAAGTTGACCAACGTACTTTTGAACAGGTGTTTTCATTCTACCTTTCGCATCATAGGGGAAATAAGCAATTTTTTCAATGATTTAACCTTCTGAATCGAACCATTACAAAGCCAATGACAATCCAACCAATGCCAACATATTGAGCAGGTGTTAACCCCCAATACCTTGCATCCGCATGTTGTAAATCAGTTGCGCGTAAAAAATCAAAAGCAAACCGGAACACACCATAACCAATTAATATCGTTTGCGTGACCAAAAGAGGCTTGTTCTTTTTCCACGTAACAGCTTTGAGCCATAATATAAGAAAAAGCAAAAAAAGCGCTTCATACAAACCCAAATCGTGCCTTGCCCCTCCGGGAAAGGTAACACCCAAAAAAAAGTTTGTAAGTTTACCCGGATGATCATGAACACTAAAGCATCCTAGACGCCCCCAAAACATCCCGATAACCAAAGCCCATAAGCTTACATCTGCATAACGCAGCACAGGTTGATCTTTTATTCGAAGAAAAACATACCCACCAAGCCAGCCCCCAATAAAGCCACCCATAGATGATAATCCGTGAAACGTAAGAAATATTTTTCTCCATGAAAAAGGCTTTTCATAGAAAAATCCGTGAAATAAATGCGCCCCTATAAAACCTGCGATGATTGTATAAAATACCAAATCGTAACAAATTTTTTGTGGAAGCCCCTGCCTTCTTGCTTGTGTAAGCATTGCCTTATGTCCAAAAAATAATCCTATGGTGACAAGGATACCAAAAGAAGATACGGTTTGGTTCAGAACTTCAAATGTAGGAAATGTAAAATATGGAATCATTGCGAGCACCACTCTAATGGAAGTACTGTGGATTACAATCTGATTTTACTTATTCTAGCCACGTTCTTAGCAGGCTTTATAGACGCTATTGTAGGAGGTGGAGGCTTAATTACAGTTCCTACACTTCTGACCCTTGGCCTCCCGGCTGAAAACATTATTGCATCTAACAAACTTATTGGTGTATCCACTGCCATTACTGGATCTTACAAATACCTCAAATCAAATATCATTCGCTGGGAAACCATTCGAAAATTTATCATTCTTTCCCTCATAGGGTCTGTATTTGGTAGTTATATAAATTCGTTACTATCCCCATCATTTTTACGAATTTTTATATTCTGCGCTATATTGATTTTATTTCTATATTTAACCTTTAAAAGAAAAATTGAATATGTTGATCACCCCATTCCTAGATTAAGTTTTGTCTTACTACCTTTATTTATTTTTATCATTGGATTTTATGATGGATTTTTTGGACCAGGTACAGGAACATTTTTGATTATGATTTTTTTATACTTTAGTAGGTTTACACTTTTACAGTCAGCCGCTCATGGGCGAATTTTAAATCTAACCTCTAACATTGGAGCAATTTTATTTTTTTCAACAACTGGTTTGATCAATTTTTGGTTTGTTTTTCCGGGCATGATTGCTGCTTCTATCGGAGGTTATATTGGCGCTAGTTATTCAGTTAAGTACGGTACTAAAGGCATCCGTCCTATTATGTACATTTGTGTGACTGTATTACTAATAAAAATGGCAAGAGATCTATTTTTATAACTTATTTTTCTTACGTTCTTTAAGGTTCACAATAATTTTTCCCGATTGATTTGTTGCCGGTTTTTCCTGAATCCCTAAATTAAATGCTAATTCCTTTGCTCTTGTGCTTACGTCTCTAAAATGAGAATCAACGTCTTTAATTTTCTGAAATTCTTTGTATGCTTCCATATGCCTACCCAAAGCAATCAAAGACTCTGCTTTTTCGTATCGAATACCCAATGCTTTTGGGTCTTGATAAGAAATGCTCTGCAGTATTTCATCAAATGTTTTTACTGCGGTATCAAACTCACGTTTATCCATATAACAAATTCCCATGAGCGAAGAAGCATCAACCTTATAATCCTGACCTTTTCTCGCAATATCAAAAGAACTGATTGCTTCATCAATCAAGCCCATCTCCTTATACGCAACGCCAAGGTTATAATATGTCTGAGAGTCACTTTTATCAATTGTTCGGGAGATACCCTTTTTAAATTCTAAAATAACTTCTTCTGGCGTTAGATGCTCTACTTCGTCATCGTCATCATCACTTGATGAGGAAAAGGTTTTTTCTAAATCTTCAATTTCGTCTTTGAGTGATCCAGCCAGATCAAAAAAGTCACTTCCAGAAATGTTTTCAGGAAGTTTTTGCGCGGGATTTGAGAGCTCGTACTCAGGAAATGAATGCTCTGTTGCAAATTGAATATTGTCTAAATCTGTTTTTGGAGTTCCGCTTTTTGGTTGCTCTTGTACCACTTCAAGCTCAACATTTTCATCCGCAAGAGCGGGTTCTTCAAAATCACCTTCAAAACTCTCAATGCTTTTTGCACTTGATTCTTCCTCACTCAACATCATGGATTGATCTTCAAAGTCAGACTCTTCAAAATCAACCTCTATGGCGGGTGATTTATTAGAATCTTGTGTAAAGGCGGAAAAATCCTGCGTAGAAAAATCGACTTGCGTTTGATTGTTTGGATCGTATTGCGTTTTCTCAACTTCCTCTTGTGGCTCTTCTTCGTCATCTAATTCCAAAGAATCACCAAAATCTAACGGGTGGCTATCCCCAAGATCGCTTAACTCTTCTGGAAGCTCTATTTTCATAGATTCAGAGATTTCCTGATAAGATTTTTGTGCTTTTGAATCATCATTCTGCTCGATATCTTCTTTTCGAATGGGTCGTGAAATTGAAATATCCATGCCCTCTTCAAAATCAAGTGTTTCAGCAGACCAATTTGCCACGGAGTCTTCTTTTGACATGTCATTGAGTGAGGCCTCTTCTAAAGACTCTTGAACCATGACAAATTCTTCTTCGTTGACACTTAGCTCACTTACTTCTGGAGCATTGGGTGCAAACTCATCAAAATCGGTCAGGCCTGTTACACGCTCTTCTTCAACAATAGCCTCTTTTGCATCCAGCGTTGGTTCCTGCACTGAAATAGATTCACTAAGATTAAGTTCTGCATCGTGAGAATCTGAGTCGATTGCCAACATTTCTTCATCTAATTTAGAAAGGCTAAAATCATCCAATTTTGGTTTTTCAATTTTTGATTTTGCTTTACTGGGCTTATCTATAAGCCCACTGATTTCTTCTTCAGATATATCTGATCTCTCAATAGGTTCTTCAAACGATTGAAACGAAAGATCGCTCACATCTTCTGAAAATGGATCTGAAACTTTTTTATTTTGATCGTCTAGTGTCAAATCACCAAAATCAATCTCTCTTGAAACCTCATGATCATCCTTCTTTTCAAAATCCGCAAAACTAACTTCTATGCCTTTGGTAGGGGCATCCTGATCAATGTCTTGGGTTTTGTGGATGACTGAGGAAATGTTGAATTTTTCATCTTCTTGCTTTTTAGGAGTTCTCATTGAAGAAGATTTTATAGTCTCTGCTTCAACTTCCATTTTCTTTGGTTTTTCTTTGGCAATTTTATCCCTGCTACCCGTTTTGTCAGAAAATTCGCTTGAGAGAATAAAATCCAAATCTTCAATCGCATCATCTTCAAATGTTTTGGTCTTTGTTTTAGGTTTAGGCTTTGAAGATTGAACAGTCGATTCCGAAAAAGGAACCTCATCAAAAGATGCAAGACGATCAAGGTCTTCCTCATCCTGCGATTCTGCTTCCGTTTTTCCACCAGCAATGGCTGATGCCTTTTTTGAAAGACCTTCGTCAAGATCCTCTAAAAGACCCACGTCACTCTGCTCGATTCCTTCCTCTTGCATTAAGAGATCTTTTGCATCTTGTGAACGATTGGCTTTGTCAATTTCTCCATTTTTCTTATAAATTTGAATAAGCTCATCATATACAGAGACAGCCTTTTGAGGTTGATGGAGAGCCTTGAAACATGCCGCTAACATTTCTAGAACGTTTGCATTCGTTGGGTGTGCTGCATACACTTTCTGAATAATTTTTAATGCTTTTTTTGGCTCTTTAGCCTGCATGTATGTTCGTATTTGTAACGTTTGCGTATCCAGATCTTCTAAACCAAGTCGATCCATTTTTTCGACCAAAAGATCCAACTCACGAACATTGGCACTTTCAAAAATTCGTTGAGATGCAGCACGAAATTGTTCAATGGCTTGATCTCGATCACCTTGCTCTAAATACTCTTGGGCAAGATCAATTTTTGACCCTGTATCCTCGCCTGTAAATTCAGAAATGATTTTTACAACATCTAGGTACTCTTGTTTTAAATTATTCGCTTTGTAATATTCAGCAACTTTTGAATAGTAGACCTTGGCTTCATTATCAATGTTCATTTTTTTATATAGCGTTCCCAATTTCATATGAACGCCCATATCTTCAGCATTGATTTTAAGAATTTTTTTGTAGATTGCGATGGCTTTGGGATAAAAACCATCATCAGAATATTTCTGAGCAACAAATTGATAAGAGTCTATTGCATCTTCGTCAAAACCCAGCTTTTCTTCCATCTCCCCTTTTCTTAGAACAATTCGAACATCATCCGGAGATTCTTTCAGAACTTTTTCATAGATTTTCAGCGCGTCTTTATATTTACCCTTTTGTAAATACTTTTGCGCCTTTTCAATGAGTTTTTCACGACCTGCCATAACTTACTTACTTTACAACACCCTTTTGTAGGCAAAATCCTATCATCGATGCAGGGCCCAGCCTACATCTTTATTTTCCCATAAAACTTGCCCAAGTTATACGGATTTCTACCTATATTGTACCTATTTTTGAAGGAAATGGTTCAAAAAGTGGGTGTGATAATCACCGTTCTGGAAACTTTTGTTTACGAGTATTTTTTGATGCAGGGGTATATTGGTTTTAATACCTTCTACTTGAAACTCATGTAAACTCGCCGATGCCTTTCGTATCGCCTCTGCTCTTGTTTCTCCATGAACAATTAGCTTTGCAAGCATAGAGTCGTAATAGGGTGTAATTTTAAGTCCACTGTAAATTCCTGAATCAATGCGAACGCCCTTACCGCCCGGCAAGTGAAGTTCTGTAATTTGACCACAGGATGGTAAAAAGGTTTCAGCATCTTCAGCGTTGATTCGAAACTCAATTGCATGCCCAACAAACTGAATATCTTTCTGTGTGAGCGGCATCTTTTGCCCTTGGGCAAGTTTGATTTGTAATTTTACCAAATCAACGTTGGTCACTTCTTCTGTAATTGGATGCTCTACTTGAATACGTGTATTCATTTCTAGGAAGTAAAAATTCTTTTTTGCATCCATCAAAAACTCAACTGTACCTACACTCTGGTAGCCTAGTTTTTTTACCGCATCTACAACTATTGCTCCAACTTGATCTCGTAGCTCTGGAGACACAGCAGGAGACGGTGTTTCTTCAATTACTTTTTGGTATCTTCTTTGAATAGAACAATCTCGCTCACCGAGGTGAATCACGTTGCCATACTGATCGGCTGCAACCTGAATTTCAATATGCCTTGCTTCTTCTAAATATCTTTCTAGATAGACACGATCATCACCAAACGCAGCCTTGGCTTCTGCCTGCGCTGTTTTGAGCGTTTGAAAAAATTGATCCTTGGCACGAACAATTTTAATTCCTTTGCCACCACCGCCTGCAGAAGCTTTAATGATAAGAGGAAGACCGATTCGGTCTAACTCTTTATTGGCTTGGTCTAACTCGTTTTCTGAAATCACTGCACTGGGAAGGAGTTGCAACCCAAATTTTTCCATCACTTCCCGAGAGGCCAATTTATCACCCATTAATTCAATGTTTTCAGGCGAAGGACCAATAAAACTAAATCCACACGAAACAACCTTCTTGGCAAACTCAGCATTTTCGGAAAGAAAACCATATCCCGGATGTATTGCATCTGCTCCTGTTATTTCTGCAGCAGATAATATTCGTTGAGGCAGTAGGTAGCTTTCAGATGCTTTGGCTGGACCGATACATACAGACTCGTCCGCTAGCTTTACAAACAATGCATGTTCATCAGCTTCAGAGTGAACTGCAACTGTAGAAATACCAAGCTCTTTACAAGACCGTATGATTCGCAACGCGATCTCACCGCGGTTGGCAATCAGAACTTTTTTGAATTGCTTTTCTTGCATCATGGTTAAAAGATCAACGTTTCTAAAGTTACTCTATACGAAACAATTCCTGGCCAAACTCAACAGGCTGACCATTTTCAACAAAAATCTCTTTCACAACACCGCTAAAATCAGACTCAATTTCATTCATCAACTTCATCGCCTCAACAATGCAAAGAATTTGTCCTTCTTTTACGGTTTGTCCTACTTCAATATAAGGATCTGTATCCGGTGAAGGCGAACGATAAAACGTTCCCACAAATGGAGATGTTATGACATTTCCTTTTTTGGGTGCCTGAGTTGCTGCTTGCTTATCAGCAGGCACTGCAGTCTGTAGCAAAGTGGGATTTGATGCCATCACCGGTGCCGCCGGCATGGTCATGACTTGTGAAACTTGTTGCTTGTTTCTCTCGATACGAAGGCGAAATTCACCCTCTACAATTTCTATTTCTTGAAAGTCTGTTTTTTCCACAACCTTAAACAGCTCTTTTATACGTTTGATGTCCATTTCTGCTTTGTAAGTTGAAATCATGCAATTGTCTATTGAAAACGATCAATTTTGATGTAAAACTAGCTATTTTTGATCAAAATATGACTATTTTCTTATATTTTTGCAAATACGTCTGTGTCGTATATGCAATTTTATGATCTTTATATCAGTTCTTAAAAAAATGCGTAAAAACGCTCAAAAATAGCTAAAAATGCTCAATATTTCGTAAAAATTCACCATTTTTGATCAAAAATATAGGATTCTAGTTGTTTTTTGTGACATTTTGTTTGCCACATAAACCGGGAGATTTTTTATTCTAACAAGGCCGCAGCCCCTTGAGGCGGCGGAGCGTACAACCAGTACGTGAGCAAGCCTTAAGTGGGCGAGAACAAAGTTAGAATAAAAAAGACCCGATTTGTACCATCTGAAAACTGATCTACTATAACTTGAGTCGTAACTTAATATCAGGTGTAATCTTCTGCAAGGCAAACCGGCTTTTACCTACATTTTCTTCTTTGTCTAGAAGGAGCGCTAAAAATACATCAACATTAAGGACATGAATCATGATCGTATTTTTGGATGTTTGAAAAATCATCTCCTTCATTTGCCCTAGTTGCGCCTGCTGAACAACCGTACCGACTTGCGCTAGAATTTGACTCATCTCAATGGTAATTTCCTCAAAGTTTTCGGTTCCCTCTTTGGTATATTGCTCTACAACTATACCATCTTGCCCCATCAAAAGTATGGCCTTGGCACCTTCTAAGAAGGATAAAACTGTTTGCATCTCTTGCTCAAACATAAGACCTTCTTCTTTCTTGCACGCGAGCAAGGAGCATTTCGAGTAGTTCAATCGGGTTTGATTTGTGAGCGATCTCTGATTGTTGGGGTTTATAATCCACCTGCATGGCAATAACTTCTTGTGGCTCTTGCGCTTCAAGATTTTGCGAAGGGTTTACTTCATCTTGAATTAGACGGAGTTTTTCCTGTAAATCTTTATTTTGCGGATCATGAAGAAGCAACTGCTCATAAATCTTGCGCGCTTCTTTGACATGTCCTTGATGATAATAAAGCTCAGCCATTGTTGTGGTTAGTGCTGGAGTTGAAGTTTTAACCGTTTCATCATCTTCAACTTCCTCAAATCCAGTCATTTCAATTTCTTTTTGAAGCTTGAGTGCAACTGGGTCTTGAGGTGTTTCTGCCAGAACAATTTGAATTTTTACTCTGGCTTCTTCTATTCTTTTTTGATGAACATAGATACGCGCTAAAATTTTATTGGCCAACCCATGATCCGGGACAAAATCAACAAACTCTTCAAGTACAGAAACAGCCTGGTCAAGTTTGCCATACTCAAAGTAAGCACGTCCTAGAGAGAGCTTTGCAGGTGCCAAAAAGGGGTTTTTCTCACACAGTTCAGAAAGTAAAGAAATTGCTTTTTCGTATTCACCTGACAAACGAAGCTGATCCGCTTGTTTTAGGATCTCATTGTCATTTTCAGATTCAGGCATAGAACTCTTACACTTCTAGTCTGTGTCCGGACACTCAACATCCACACTAAAGTTAGCCACAGAGACACCAAGATAGACAGCTACACTGTCTGAATACGAGTTGCCCGGAATCGTCCCCGGCGCACCAACTACAATTTCATAAAGACCACGTCTGTTGGTCGTAAATGTGAGGCTGTCACTATCTATTCTTGTGATTTGAGAAGCAACAGGCTCTAGTATTTCAGCAGAATCTGATTTTACATACAAACGAAGCGGACCTGTTGCAAAGATTTGTCCATAAATATTCTGTGTTGGTTCTAACTCACCTGTTACAGAATTAGGCGTTTGAACCAAAATAGACAACTTTAACAAACCCTCACTATTACCACATGCTGTAAAACCACTTGCTGTACCATTAAATTCAATGGTAGATCCTACAGGCGCATTAAATCCATCAGGTGCGGCATTACAACTGGCCAGAATTAAAAAAAACAGAGCATAAAGTAAGTTTCTCATTGTACCATTCTCCCTTTTATTGACGTACATCACGTATCGCCTCACGTTCGTCTCCCACAATACGTGGAGTTACAAAAATCAAAAGTTCTGTACGATCAAGCGACTTATCGTAGTTTTGGAAGATCGCACCGATGATTGGAAGTGAAGAAATAAACGGAATCTTCACTTTGGTTCTACCGGTACGAATCGCATAGATACCACCAAGCACTGTTGTGTTACCGCTTTTTACAAGCACTTCTGTAGTTGCTGTTCGTTGATCGATACTAGGATTGCCTTGAACCAAATCCGCAAAGTTTGGCTCATTTCGTGTTGCTGTGATCTGCATCAAAATCGCGCCCTCATTGGTAATGTGAGGCGTAACACTCAATGTTGTCGCTGCGTTTTCGAAACGAACGTTTGATCCAGAATCCGCTGTTTGTGTTACAAACGGAATTCTTGAACCCGCTGAAATCGATGCTGATTTATTGTCAAGCACGGTTACCTTTGGCGCAGAAATCAATTTAGATTCCCCTTGTTGCTCACCAAATGCCAATGCTAAATCCAAATCCAGAATGTTGTTGATACTACCAAGCTGAACACCAGCAGTATGCACACCCGTTTGAACCGAACCGAAATCAAGCGCAAATGGAATATTTACATTGCTTGGAAACCACAAACCCGTTGGGTTACCACTGGCAGCAGTAAACCTTGCGTTACCGGACCAGTTAATTCCCAACGATCGACCAAATGTATCTGTTGCTTCAACGATACGTGCTTCGATTGAAACCTGAGGTGTCTGTGTATCCAAAATATCGACCATCTTTTTGGCTTTATCGAGGTTTTCTCGAATGTCTTTGATAATCAATGTATTGGTACGACTGTCAATATCGACAGAACCACGCTCAGACAACACTGAAGAAATTTGACTGGTTAGCGTGCTTGCCTCTGCATAACTTACAGGCTTAAATAGAATATCAAGCGGCTTGACGGCTTGTGCAGCAGCTTGGGCAGCAGCGGCCTGTTCTTTCTCTTGCTGCAATTTTTGTGCAGGAGCGATTCGAACAATTGATCCGTATTTTTCAAACCACAGACCTTTACTTTGCAAAATAATGGCAAAAGCTTGATCCCATGGAACATCATCTAACTTAATCGTCACACGACCATCAACTTCGTCAGAGATAATTAAATTAAATTTAGAAATATCCGCAATCAAACGGAAGATCGCACGAATATCTGCATCTTTAATATCAAGAGAAATTTTTCGACCCGAAAATCTTTTTCCCTCAATATTACCGGCTAGAATTTGACCCATTTGACTCAACGGCTCGTCACCTTCCATTGAATCACTCATGAAGGACTCATTGACATAACGATAATTCTTTTGCGGCTTTAAAAGTAGCGTTGGATTTTTCGCATCCTTATTAGCACTTGGTACTTTTTCAAGGCCCACAACTTCTGCCGCTTCAAAATCTTGCTGCTCACTTGAAGCAGATTCCGACGCAAAGTTTGTTGGCGCTACAATTTCAGTTTGGGCCAGCTCTTCTTTGGCAGGAATTGCAAAATCAATTTCAATAAAGGTTCCATTTTGCACAAGGTCGTAATGTGCATCTGGTATTGCCATATCAATCAAAAAGGAAACCGCCTTATCAGACTCATGGTACACAGGCGTAATTCTTTTTACATTTGATTGATACTGACTCGTATCTAGATATCTCTCAAGCAATGTATTTTTAAATTTAGCATTGGGGATATACAAACGAATTTGTTTGTTTGAAACACGTAAAACATCAAACTTCACATCATCACGGTTCACACCTAGACTGAAACGCGATTTACCGATGTCTGTACGTTGCGTAAACTCTACAGACTCAACCGTAATTTTTTTTCTGTTTACAACATCTAACCCCAGATCCACATTCACTGTAGATGAATCCTCAAAAGTTGTCGAAGCTGTGGCATCAAGTGGCACTGTTGCCTCTTCTTGGAAGCTTTCTGTCGCCTGAGGAGCGGGAGCTTGTGAAGCTGCGGCAAACCCGCGAGACACAAGAATAGTAGCCTTATCGTTATTTTTAGAAAGCGTGTAATCAGGAACTTCGTCGGATTGTAAATCTAAAACAACTCTTGTATAGCCATCATTTTCACCAATACGAATTTGAGAAACCTCTGGGGTTTCAAGCGCAATATTTTTTTGATCTACATTAACATTTTGCACATTCATGAAGTCAAACACCAACCGGTTTGGAGATGCGAGTGTTTTTTCTTCAATGCTTTCAAACACACCGTCACCAGTGATCATAACCACTGTACCTTCTTCTGATGTTGCGTAATCTACAGCAACCAAAGAACTTGCAGGCGTTGACAAAACTGGTTCTGTAGGTGCAGTGATCGGGGCAGCACTTTCACCGCTGAGCGCAAATGGATCTCCCGTTTGATCTTCTTCAACAGAAAACACTTGGCCCAAATCCTCAAATGAGGAATCGTCAAACGACGGCGCGGCCACATCAGCACCACTTGCGTCACCAGTTGCTACTTCTGCTGCACTTTCGCTTGGTTGCGCAATGGCAAGAGGATTATCAACATCCCCTACTGTAATAACAAGACGATTGTTTAAAGAATCCATTTGATAATCTGCAGGAATATTAAGTGCAATTTCCGCACGACTTAAAGAGCTTCCACCATCATCAAATTGCTGAAGAGAAATACGCGAAACCGTACTATCCCCAACATTAAATTCAGATTTTACGTCACCCAGTTTCGTATCCGTAAGATCAAGAACAATACGATCGGGATCTTCGAGTTTAAAAATATTGGGAGACATTTCTTTGGTTCCAACAAAAGAAATAACAGTTCCAAGCGGCTCGCTATGAATTTCGATAGATTGAAGTGTATTGGGACCCTTAACTTCTTCTGCGGTTTGTGACTCTGCAGTTGATGGCGTTTTGTCCCCACCGCAAGCAAGAAGCCCAAATGAAAGAAGAAGCACAACAAAGGTGACTTTCTTCATATTTTGATTTTTCTTCACTTCAACCATGGTATCCTCACTCATCTGAATATTTAAAGTCTAACGTTTCTAACTCTTTATCTTTTTTCTCTTCGTCAGTATGAAGAGCTATCTCCAGCTGACGAACAGTAATATCACCCGTAGGGCTGCGATACTCTTCTTGTACCAATATTTTTGATCGAGAAACCTTGGATATCTTACCACCATTTCTGCCGATACGGGTACCTTTCTCCCCTGTATAGCTGTAGCCATCAGGTGCACGAAATAGCGCTTTGGGTTTTGCAATTCCCCAAATAATCGCAGTTAATTCCAAATCGCCCAATTCAAATGCTTCAAGCGCAGATGTCAAATTCGTTTCAAATTTTGTAACTGCCTTACCTTCATAGGGCTTAAAAGGATCTCTTCTTCCAGAAGGGTTATAATACGCAACAATGTCATCAGATTTTAAAAGTTTAAATTCTCTTACCTGTGGTTCGTTTTGAATTTTTTTGCCGTTTTCACGCACCTCAGCTTCAATTTTAGACATACGTGCTTCTAAATCCAAATCGTTTGAACACGAGAATAAAAGAAGCGCAAACGGAAGTATCAGCAGTCGGTTCATCATCGTCTTCTCCTTCTGCTTCTTCTGCGATCTGTATCATCACCCTTATCATCAGAGGACGCAGCTGCTGAAGCACTTGCACCACTAGAAAATGTATAGGTTGTCACGATTGTATTCATCTCTAATATGGTTTCGTTTTTTTGCACCGATTGGCCAGAAAAATTAATGTTGTTAACATTTACGATACGATCGAGTTTGCCTACACGATCAATAAATTCAGCAATGCGATGGTAAGAACCTCTCAAACGAACATCCAACACAAGCTCGCTGTAAAAGTCTTTTCTTGATAGATTGCCCGGCTTAAATGACAACAGGTCGATGTTGGCTTTTTCAGCCTCAACAAAAAGTTGTTTGTACAAATTGTGAACGTTCGCATCATTTGGCAGAAGTGTCACTGCTCTTTCAAGTTGTTGGTTCAAAATATTAACTTCTTCTTGAAACTTTGGAAGATTGTCACGAATCGCAGCATTTTCTACGTAGGTCTTTTCCAACGCCTTGCTCGCTTCTTTTTTCTTAACCAACTCTTTTACTTTTGGGTCATACACAAAGAAATAAAGCACAAAGAAAATAACAATAGGAATCGCAACAATAATCAGCCAACGAAGCGACAACGGTATTTTGGAGTATTTATCGAAAAACTGATCCATAAATTATACTCCTCCGGGCGTGTAGTTAACTGAGCACTTGATCACAAACTTCTGAAGCTCTTTTTCACCTTCGTTTTGCATCACAACAGACTCAAGCGTTACAGTTGGAAAAAACTTCGACGCACGAAGTTCGTCCACAAACTCTTCAACAGTTGGACCATCAACCGCAAGACCGTCTAAACTTAAATTCTTACCCTCTTCCTTAAAAGATGTAACCCAAAGCTTTTCAGGTAATATTTGCGAAAACTCTTCCATGAAATAAACAGGGCCTGTGCGTTGCGCGTTTAGCTGCTCAATCGTCTTAATTTTTCGTTCTAAATCCGCTTTTTGTTTTTTGAAATCTTCAACTTTTTTGATCACACTTTCAAGGGATTTAATTTGAGTATTTAACCTTGTTGTATATTGCTCCTCATGCGCAATTTTTTTGTTAATACTTGCATCCAAAACTACAAAATACGCCGCAACAGATAGCAACACAAAAATTCCCAAAAATGCGAGATGAACAAAGAAAATTTCTTTCTTAAATTTTGACTTGGTAGGAAGCAGGTTAATGCGAATCATGCTTAGTCTCCCAACTCTCTCATCGCAAGCCCTACTGCAACTGCCGCAGAAGGTGCTACTTCCTGGATTTGTTCAAAATTAAATTTGTTTTGATTGATTTCAATCTCTTTAAATGGGTTGACCACTTCAACAGGAAGCTCAAGCTTGGTTTCAATCACGTTGGCCAATGACGGTATTTTTGAAGAACCTCCCATCAAGAACACGCGGGACACACGACCCTTGGCAGAAGAAGCTACATAAAAATCAAGCGATCTTTGTATTTCACTGGTTATTGATTCGGATACTGAACGAATGATGCCGCCTACTTCTTGAGGAATAACCGCTTCGGTTGTTTCCATAGGCGCACCAAAATCACCGCCCAATTTAAGCGACTCTGCTTGCTCTTGGCTAACATTCATCTGTTTTTGAATCTCACTTGTGTATAAGTTGCCGCCAATATTAATGTCACGTGTAAAGGCAGAAGCGCCATTTTCCAAAATGTTCACATTGGTAATGGTGGCGCCGATATTAACCAAAGCAACAATGTCATTTTCATAGCCGGGGTAATTAAGCTGAAACATGTTTTCAATGGCAAAAGCATCCACATCCATAATCATGGGTTTAAGCCCTGCTTCAGAAAACAAATCTGTGTATTCATTGACCACTTCTTTTTTGGCCGCAACCAAAATCACTTCCATTTTGCCGGCTTCATTGGTCATGCTCATGCTGTCGATGATTTTTACATCATAGTATACGTCTTCTCGGTCAAACGGAATGTACTGCTCGATTTCCCATTGAATTTGTTCTTCAAGCTCATCTTGGGTCATATAGGGGTAAGAGAACTTTTTCATGATGACGGAGTGGCCGGATACAGAAGTTGAAATGCTTTTGGACTTGATTGCATTATGGACAATCATCTCTCGCAATTTATCAATGACGTTATCTTTACTTACAATCGTACCATCTACGATTGTTTCTGGTTCAAGTGGGGCAATCTGAAAAAACTCCAGTGAGTACAGACCTTTGCTTTTTTTAAGCCCAACGAGTTTGATACTACTTGAGCCCACATCGATACCGATGACTGATTTATCACGTCCAAAAATCACGCGAGGTTTCTCCTTATTCGATGCATACGTTGAACTTTCCCCACCAAATCAATATTGTAGGGTGAATTTGTAGAATGAACAACTTTTTGATCAAAAAAATTCGCAAAAAGAACATAAACTTAAAGCATTTTGACCACTTCTCATTGTTACAGTGCAGCATCTACAGACATACATCTTCGAAAAAAGCCTCAAAAATTCAGGCCGAGCGTCACGGGGAACTTTCTTTACCCATCGCATCATACAAGTCGCTAACATTTAACCAATTATTTCAGGATTTTATCGTCTTTTAAGGCTACAAGAACATGTTTTTTTGTAACGATTGCTTACAAAAGCGCTCACTATGATATAATAAAACGTTCATGAAGTTTCCATTTTCAAACAAGGGTGTAGTGAACTTTTCTTCCGTTCGGGGTGTGACGCTCATTGAGATCATCATTACAACCCTTCTCTTTGTAACAGTCACCGCTGCGGCCTACAAAATTTGGGTAACCGCTACACGAAAAGCAACCGAGACCCAACAAGAAACCATGGAAAATCGAAAACTGCAGGAGTTTTTCAATCGTTTTCGTCATCAAATTGAAAACACGATTCAGTTACCCAATTCATTGTCCACAATGATGCGCGTTGAAATCCCATCTGGAACTGATGGCTGCGATTCAGAAGGCTATAGTATAATGGGTTGGGGATTTATTCCTTACCCCGGGCATGATGTGGCGTTGATGAATACCAATCAAGACGATTTTCAAATTGTAGACCCATCCAGCTACGTAGCGCTTGTTACACCCGAATCAAGTGATGCTGTCCGCCTTGTGTTTCTGGAAACAGAAACACAAATGTACAAACTTAAAATAGACCCCAGCACAAGCCCACCAGTTCCCTATGAGACCGCCTTTACAAATATTATTGTTATTGAATCTGCAACACCCGTAGGATTAAAAAAAGGCGATTACGCAGTCATCTCAGATGCACTTCGAAGCGATTTGCTACGCATTACAAATATTATCCAGTTACCAGGAACCGATACCTACCATGTTACGCACGATACGAGTGTCTCTGATTGGAACCTAGAGTTTGTCAATAACCATGGAGGCAATGTTCAAGGAGGTGCGTTTTTGTACAAGGTGGGCGTGGCAACGTATGCACTTGATACACAAACCAACACGCTCATGGTGGACGACCATCGACTTGATGATGGATTTAATGGTACCGACTTTTCAGGTGGCACACCTGGCTTGGCGCTTAACTGGCAACCGGTCTCATCGGGCATTAAAAACTTTCAGGTGATCGTTGAAACTGTCAACGGAGAAACACGCACGCCCATGGCGGGTGTTCCGGGAAAAGCGTATGAGGATTGCACTTCCACCTCGCCTCGAACGCCTCAGTTTTGTGACTGTGAAAACCAACTAGGAAACCCCGGCATTCTTAACATTCGCGCTGAGGTAAGTTATGTGGATGAATAACGATGTAAGGAGAAAAAAATGAATCAATATATAAAAATCATGGCTATCACTTTTATTTTACTACTCGGCGTAAGCCCCCTCTCCTATGCACAGAATCAAACCAAGAAAAAAGTTGTAAAAAACCTTGTACCCACCAATCTAAAAAGAGATCTACCAGCCTACCAAGGTGTACAGTATGGTTGCCAAAGTGTTCCGGCCAATCCCAATGGTGGGGGTTGTCTTATGGACAATGATCTATCAGATATGGACTATACGCCACCAGCAACGACAGGGACGCCACCAGCAACGACAGGGACGACATCAACAACGATTACGCCCGGTGGTTCCGGCATAACAGGAAACTAAGGAAAATTGTATGTATAACAAATTTCAACATAATCGTTCAACAAGAGCGTACGCAATTGTTGTGGTCATGATTCTGATCATTATTGGCACAGGGGTATTGCTTTTTGCAAATAAAGAAAGCTTGTTTTTCACCAAGGTGGTTGGGTTTTTTAATCGGTCCAAACAAATCCAAATTGTTGCCGAATCCGGCGCGCAACTTGCGCAACTTGACTTGGTCACGCTTTCACAAAACGTACTTTTGGATGACTATTCTGCTGTGGATGTATTTACAAATCTTGCCGGAGAAGACCCACAAGTTCCTATTGATCAAGGGTTGCACGTGTATCAAGTCGTAGCCGGACAGCGTACAGTTGTGCCACGTTTTACCAAACAGGAAGGGAATATTTCTTTAGAAGTTTATTATTTTCCCGAAGATCCCTGTGATGGCGGATGTGCCAGCGAAGTTGAGTACAACGAAAAGATCCCTAAGTTTTTTAATGTTGTTTCTCAAGCGACCCATCAAAAAACAAATGAAGTATTTACCGTTGAAACACGTGTACAGGTTCGCCTTGAAAACTTTTCTGAGATTGCCTTTGGTGTAACAGGCGTCACAAATTTCCCAGTTGTTAGTAGCTCAGACTTTTACAAATTTGTTCCATCTATTTCCGGCAGAACGCATTTTAATATTCCAGAAAATAGGATTGAGTTTGCAAATCCCTCTCACTGGATGTCATACGTTGCTTTAACGGATACTGCTTCCTACAATGGAGAAAGTCGGTTGAGTACATTTCTTGGCCCTGTTACGTTTGAAAATTCTGACTTGCATGACTACCAAGGAGATGAAGATCTTCCTTTTCGCAGAGGATATAGCCCATACACAGACTACAATGTGACCATTCGACCTATTCTAGATTTTAAAAAAGGCCTTGATACAGGCGTAAATCTTGTTTCGGAATCCGGTGAAGACTCGTATGTTGAAAGTCGTGACCCGAGTACAGATGCGTACTTTGACACACTTCATGCTGTTGCCTCAGGGGGTTTTGGACAAGACTTAAGCGACATTGCTCCCTGCCAAGTCAACCATGTAACTGGACATAACGAGGCAAATGTATGCCTTAAACTTCGTGGCAATGAAGTTCTTCGATACGATTGTAATGTCGTCGATGGATTTGTTTATCCTGTCGTAGACCGTGTCATTCGTGCTAATGATGACGATTTAGATGTAACCGCCTTTCCCGATCAGTACCTGGGCGAGCGCGCAGATGTGTTTGGGGGCTCAACAGCAAACGCACAAAATACCTACAGCGCCAACGGTGTATTTTATTGCCGCAATTCAGGTTGTGATTGTAACATTCATATCAAAGGGCTGTATGAGGGTAATCTTACAGTTGCAGCAGACAACGTCGTGATAGCCGGAGACATTGTGAACAACGATCAAGACCCTGTGAATTCAACCAACATGTTTGGCGCAATTGCCAAACACGACTTGATCATTCCACCGGGTATACCGCAAGGTTCGCAAAGCATTCCGTATGGCAATGGTGATCACAACACAAGTAACCTTCCTTCCAATGATCCACCTTTTCAAAATTGCACTTCACCTTTTAGTGGCTGCACAGCAGCCTCTTTGGGCGAGAGCTACCTCGGCATAACAAACTTCATCGCACATGATGGAACACAGTATACAGATAGAGATATTGGAAATGATCTACATCTACCCTTTTCAAATTGGATAAATCCAACTCAAACAGGGCACTCGACAGACTACTACAACAACCCCATGTCACTCGATTTAGATGGGCATTTTATTGCGGGAAATACATTAAAAATTGACGGCATTTTTAATCCTGAAGTTTCGATTTCAGGCAATAAAGGTATAGCCGTCCTGACTTGTGAAAATCCTGGAACTTCCGATAAATGTAGGGATCTTACATCAGCTAAGTTTAAATACCGCGAACCAACAACAGAATACAGCGCAGGTGGAACCCTTCAAACCAACAACCCCCTCTACGTATTCAATACAGGGACAGGCCAGTATGATCGGGTGACATCTTCCGATGGTGAAGTAGTCGAGCCAGTTTTTTGGGGAGATGGCCTTCACCTAGAAAGCTGGAACTCACATATCAACCCCGGGTTGTGGGACGACACGTTGGTTGTTTTTGAAGAGTTGTCACGCATGCGACAACAGTCTTTGAATGTTTTTGGTTCACTCAATGCTAAATTCTTTCTGTTAAACTCACGCATACTTAACTTTCCTGTTGGGTTTAACACAAAAATTATTGTGGGAGATCCGCGCGCAGGTGCTTCAATTCCACCGAGCTTTCCTTTCACACTCAACATTATCTTTGATGAGCTTTATCGAAAAGCGTACCACGGCACTTCAAAACTTTTAAACCCATAAAAAAAGGGCTGAACAAAAAACTGTTCAGCCCTTTTGTAATTTTATTCTTTTTTTAAAACTTTATGCGTTTGCTTCAGTTTGCGACTCTGATGAAGAAGCTTTTTTGCTGCTTGTTTCTTCACTCTGAGTTTCTTGACTTTCTGGTTCATCCTGATTGATCAACGTAGTTTCAGTCACGCCACCTTCGTTACGCTCTTTTTCATCTTGTGCGATTCGAAGTGATTTACCTTTAAGCGAACGAATGTAGAAAAGTTTCGAGCGTCGAACTTTACCTTGTTGAACCATTTCTACTTTTTCAATAGAAGCACATTGCATAGGGAAAATTCTCTCAACGCCAACACCAAAGCTCATTTTACGAACAGTAAAGCTTGCTGAATTTCCGCCGCCTTTTTTCGCAATAACGATGCCTTGAAAAACCTGAACTCGCTCTTTATCACCCTCTGTGATTTTGATGTGAACACGTACAGTGTCACCAGGTTGAAAATGTGGATGTTTCTTTTCTTGTAAACTATCAATAATATCTTTTGCGTTCATGGCTATTCTTTCCTTATTCTTCCTGACCTCGAAGTTGAGGTGGCAAAATGTCTGGTTCTTTTAGTAAATCTGGACGGTTTTGTAAAGTCCTAAAATGAGCTTGTTTTTGACGCCATTTTTCGATCTTTTGGTGATCTCCGGACAAAAGCACCTCAGGCACCTTTTGGCCTCGATACTCTGAAGGACGCGTATACTGGGGGTATTTAAGCCCTCCAGACTGAATTGAATCGGTTGTTACCGAAGTTGGGTCGCCTATGACCCCGGGAATCAATCGAGACAGGGTTTCCATCACTACCATTGCGGCAAGCTCCCCTCCAGAAAGCACATAGTCGCCGATGGAGATACATTCATCCACCCATCCTTCGATAAATCGCTCATCTACACCTTCATATCGACCACAGACCAAAATGAGTTGATCAAGGCTTTGTGTCCACATTTGTGCCCGGTCTTGTGTAAAGGCTTTGCCTTGTGGGCTTAGCATGAGAACCTTTGATCGCTTCTGACGGGGTATGGATTCAAGCGCCAATACCAAGGGCTCCACAGAAATCAGCATGCCCGGTCCGCCACCGTAGGGTGGTTCATCTACAGTATTGTGTTTGTTGGTTGAAAAATCGCGTAGCTGATGGGTATGCAGTTCGAGTTTGCCTGTTGCTTGAGCAGTTTGCCAAATTTTACTTACAGATAGAGCATCAAAAGATGCAGGAAAAAGTGTGATGACATCAAATCTCATGAAAACACCTTCGGCCATGTAACAAATACCGTTTTCTTTGTAAGATCGACACGCTCGATAAATGCTTTGACAAATGGAATGAGTGTTTCTGCACCGTTTTCATCAATAACGGAAAGTACATCGTTAGCGCTTGTTGAAATCACGTTTGCGATTTTTCCTCTGTGCTGTTGATTTTCGTCTACAACCGTGCAGCCTTCCAAATCAACATGATAATACTCTTGTCCATCGAGTTCGGGAAGTTGATCTCGATATACAAATATTTTTTGGGAAACAAGTGGTTCAACGTTTGAAATTTCAGTAAAATTTTTAAAACGTACAACGATAGCTTTTGCCTGATGCGAAACTTCTTCAATTTCAAGCGCGCTGGGATGATGATTCTCAACATGCAAAACGGTTCCCGGAGTCATCAAGGCCGAGTCTGGGTTATGAAGATGAATACGAATCCATCCTTGTAAGCCCTTTGTCTTACCTAAAACCCCAACAAAGATTTTTTGTTTTGTTGTCATGATAAAGATTAAGCATCATAAGTGCTGATGCAATTCATCTTTAGTATCAAGAGATGGATATGCAAAAGTTTTATCAGTCTATGATTTCAAGCATGACACGCTTGGAATCTTTGACTGCTGCAGCACTTAAAAGTGTACGTATGGCACGAGCTGTGCGACCTTGTTTACCAATAATTTTTCCTAAATCATCTTTGTTTACACGAAGTTCGTAAACACAGGTTTGTTCGCCTGCAATTTCATTGATATTGACATCATCAGGATGATCTACAAGTTGTTTGATAATGAGTTCAAGTAAGTTTTTCATAACGAGTTTCCATTTCCGCTTTATGATTGTGAAGTCGCAAAGATCATGAACAAGAACGTTTGTTTTTTCTAGAAAAAAGTACTTTTTAGTTAGGCTTTTGCCATACGGTTGATGAGTTTTCGTACAGTTTCAGAAGGCTGCGCGCCTTTTGAAAGCCAAAACTCAATACGATCTTTTTTCAAGTTGCCCAACGCTTTAGGTTCTTTTGGATCAAAGAATCCAACATTCTCTAAATATCGACCATCTCTTTTATAGCGAGAATCTGCCACCACAACACGATACTGAGGGGCTTTTTTCATACCTTTTCTTGTCAAACGAATTGTTACCATAGTTGGGGGTATGTATACGAAATCAAAACCACTTTCAAGCCTTTTTTATATGGCTTGACAAGTTTTACCCTATATAGCCATATATATGATGGCGTATAGGGTCATTAAAATGGAAGGCCGCCACGCTGCATGCCTTTTGCACCCAGCTTTGTCATACGACTCATCATATTTTTGGCCTGCAAGAACTGTTTAAGCATACGGTTAACATCGGCAACAGTAACACCACTACCATGGGCGATGCGTAGACGGCGACTACCATTAAGAAGCTTAGGGTTACGTCTTTCCTGTGGTGTCATAGAACAAATAATCGCTTGGGTTTTGGCAATTTCTCTTTCGGGTAACCCACCAGACAGCGCCTGTTTTAGTTTCGCACCGCCGGGCAAAAAACCCACCAAATCTTGCATGGACCCCATCTTTTGCACAGACTTCAGCTGCTCTTGAAAATCTTCTAGGTCAAATGTGTTTTTTCGAAGTTTTTTAGAAAGTTCAAGCGCCTTTTTCTCATCGATGGCCTTCTGTGCTTTTTCAACCAATGTAACAATATCGCCCATACCAAGAATACGAGACACAAGTCGTTCAGGATGAAGTTTTTCAAGCGCATCGACCTTTTCACCCATACCTAAAAAGCAAATGGGTGTACCTGTTTGATGCAGAACAGATAACGCTGCGCCACCACGAGCATCCCCGTCCATCTTGGTTAAAACAACACCATCAAAAGAAACTTGTTCATGAAACTTTTGCGCAACCGAAATTGCATCCTGACCTGCCATGGCATCAAGCGCATAGAGCACCAAGTCCGGTTTGGTTTGTTTTTGTATTTCTAGAAGCTCTTTCATTAATGTTTCATCAATTGCAAGTCGCCCCGCTGTATCAATAATGATCGTGTCTGCTGCTATTTCGAGTTTCTTCACTTTTTCAACAGCATCTGTACAAACTTCGATTGGATTTGTTTTGCTTGTAGAAAAAACTTTTAGACCGTGTTCTTCTCCAAGTGAACGTAACTGCTCAACTGCAGCAGGTCGCGAAAGATCTGCAGGCACAAGCAGTGGCATTTTGCCCTGTTCATCACGGAGATATTTTGCAAGTTTGGCAGCGGTTGTTGTTTTTCCTGTACCTTGTAAGCCCATTAGCATGATGATGGTTGGTGGTTTTGAAGCAAACGGTATCGAAGCAGTTTCAGTACCCAACATACGAACGAGCTCATCATGCAATATTTTAATAAATTGTTGCTCTGGATTGACACCCAAAAGGACTTCTTCACCCAAGGCTTGTTTTCGAATTGAGTCTATAATGGACTGAACAGCGGGATATGCAACGTCCGCTTCAAGTAAACTTAAGCGAACCTCAGCAATTGCCTGTGCAATATTACTTTCAGTAATTTTTCCTTTGCCTGTAAGATTTTTTAGGGTTTTGGATACCTTATCGGTTAATCGATCAAACATAGGTGCAACCTATAGTACAGGGCGGAATCAAAAGCAAGTCACATACATAAAAATGGTCTATAAAACCAAAATCACACTAATTACTGTAACAGCCAATATACTGACTAGCGCAGTACCGGCCATCATTTTCAAAACTTTAGGTGTTGGTTTGAGCAAAAAAACGAGCACTGCCATCAGAATACATAACCCCAGCAAACTCATAGAAATACTGGCAAGAATTTGATTGGTGCTCATCTCTGTTTCCATTACAATACTTCGAATGAAAACGGTAGAACAAATCGTACAACAAAGCCAACAAGCAAAAGACCTTCTTGGAGAAAATTATCAAATTTTTCGCCTTGCTGGAGACGCCTCTAGCCGTGAGTATTTTAGGATCCTTTATGGAGATCACCAAACTTGCACATTGATGCTGATGCCTGAAGGCGCTGCATCGATGGCAGAAGAATATGAAAGCACACAAAGAAAAATCACAACCCTACCCTTTGTAGATGTACAAAACCTTTTGATTTCTAAAGATGTACGCGTGCCAGAAATCTATGTTGATGACACCCAAAACAGAATTTTACTACTTGAGGATCTAGGTGACACACAACTGATCGATGTATACCAAAAAAATCCCGAAAAATATTTTTTGCAAAGCCTTCAACTTTTGTCCAAAATCGCTAACCCAAAAAAAACGCCGCCGTCAATTGCGCTTGAAAGAAGATTTGATTTCGACCTGTATGTTTGGGAGTTTGATCACTACATCGAGTATGGCATCCAAAAAATCATTGAATATAAAGAGAGTGAGATTGTAAAAATCAAAGAACAATTTCATAATATATCTCACACCTACACAACTTGGGACACTCAACTTACACATCGTGACTACCATTCTAAAAATCTCATGATCCTGGATGATCAAACACAAGCCACAATCGACTTTCAAGATGCACTTTTGGGACCGGTTTATTACGACCTCGCCTCCCTTTTAAAAGATGCATATACAAAAATTGATCGAAGCCTTCAGGAAAAACTCGTTTTTGCCTATCAACAGATGCTGGATCCTGCTTTACCTGATGCATCTTTATCTAAGGATGAGTTTCTATTTCGCTTTGATCTTATGAGCTTACACCGAAATTTAAAAGCTGCGGGAAGATTTGTGTACATTGATCAAGTAAAAAACAATCCTAATTATTTAAAGGATGTTCCGCAAGCACTTTCCTATGCCATTGATACTGTCAGCCTTCATCATAGTTTACGACACCTGCAAGTCGTGTTGAAACCCTACATGTTAAAACTTATTGAAGAGGTATAATGTGATCTTCAAGTGGCTCAAAACGAAAAGACAAAGCATTGTTTGGAGTCTTTTGGGAGATTATGTATGAACCTATCGCAAGGGATGTTTCTCTGTGCAGGCCTATCCACGCGTATGCGCCCCCTAACAGATGAGTTACCCAAGGTTTTACTCCCCTTAGGCCGCAAAACAATTTTTGAATGGGCGTGTGATTATTTTGAATCACAACAAATTGAAAAAATTGCTGTCAATATTCACCATGGTGCCCAAACATTTCATAATTTTTTAGCAGCGCACGACTTTAACCAAGAAATACATACTTTTGATGAAGAAATTATATTGGGTACAGGTGGTGCTGTTAAAAACATGCAGGCCTTTGTTTCTCAAGATCATTTCTTTGTCATGAATTGTGACGTGGTAACGGATGTTGATTTACAAAGAATGTATCAGTACCATATTGAGAAAAAGGCACTTGCTACGCTGTTAATCATGCCCAATCCTAACAAAAAGTACACGCCAATTTACCTAAACGCACATCAAAATATTGAAAGCATTTTATCACCCAAAACGCGCCATGATGACATGGGCATGTTTGGTGGTGTTACTATTTTTTCTAAAGATATTTTTGCACACATGCCACTTGAAAAGGAATTTTGTTTGGTTCGTCACCTGCTTGAACCACTTTGCAAAAACAAAGAAAACATTGTTGGTTACAAAAGCAGCGAGCGTTGGCTCGATACAGGCGAAATTGATTTATACAATTTTGCCATCAAAGAAATGACAGACAAACCTCTTTCTTGGATGAAAGAGTAGCCTTACTTCACAAGTTCTGAAAGCTCACCTGTGGCATACATTTCGCGAACAATGTCACAACCACCCACGAACTGTTGATTCACGTAAAGCTGTGGAATTGTGGGCCAGTTTGCAAATTCCTTGATGCCTTCACGAATTTCTGGATCCTCTAACACATTGAATGTTTCAAATGCGGCACCCACTTGTTCAAGACACTGAACCGTTGCGCCTGAAAATCCACACATGGGCATAAGCTTACTACCCTTCATAAAAAGGATGATTTTGTTTTGCTGAATTAAGTCTTCGATTCTTTTTTTGGTTTCTGGTGTCATGTTTTTTCCTCATTTTTCTATGTTAGGTTCAAAAGGATGAGATGAATTCGAGGCCGCACTGAAACGAGCCACCGGAGCGTACATATAGCTACGCGAGGATGGCGAGTGAGGGAGAACAAAGAATTCATCCATGATTTTGAACCTCCTCATGTATTTTTTTCCACTGTTGATGTGTATATGTCTTCAAGCTCAATGCATGTATCGCACCGCCAACATCACTTCCCAAAATATCATATACTTTTCGGTGTCTTTGAATGGATGAAAGTCCTTCAAATTCATCTGTAACAATCAGAACTTGAAAATGATCTGAAGTACCTGTTAGGTCTGTAACAGTGATTTGTGCGCCTGCAAGCGCACCTTGAATAACACTTTGAATTTTTTCTTTGGACCACATCGATAAGGCTTATAGCAATACTTAAAAGACTACACAAGCGGATTAGAGCATGCCCTTATTAATCAATACCTTAAATTGATCATTTTCATTTGCACGTGTGCTGAAAAACACCAAATCGGACTTTCCATCCCCTGTACAATCTCCTACACGATACTTTTTTGGGATGTCTACTTGGTAGAGTCCTGAAGGTACGGCATCAAAAAGGTCTTTGTCTTTGGGCTTTTGTATCAAGAACGTTAGCTCTCTAGGGTTGGTGGCATACATAACATCAGGGTACCCATCTCCATTATAATCCCCTTCTAAGGTTGGTAAAATACCGTCGATAAAAAAATCTTGAAGACTAAAATCAAAAAGAATTTCACGTGTAACATCTGGATGGTCAAAATCATAATCAGTTTGGTCATCCTTAAAAAGGTACATATCAAAGGATAATAACACCTGCTTTTTCGTAAGAGCTCGAATCATGGACCATACGTTCATCAGTGAAGAAACCATGACAAAATCCTGTTTACCGTTTTTGGTGATATCTCGTACCAAAGCACCTGCAATTTTTTTCTTTGGCATGGGTACGGTTTTTCCTTTTGCAGGGATTTTACCTTTTTCATCAGTTAAATAATAAACTGATTTTGATCGAAAGCTCGTGCCTGTTCCTTGAAATTTGTTGATCAAAAAATCTGTTCTTCCGTCGTTGTTCAAATCAATAGGCTCATTGATCAAATAGTGAACACCGTCATCACGTTCTTTTTCTGATAAAATTTTAAAATAGTGGGATGTGAGTTTGTTTTGATCTTTTTTTGCAACAATATCTATTTCATCCATCCAAGGTGAAAAAAGAATTTCATTTTTTCCATCCAGAGATCCAGCATAAATTTTAGGATACCAATAAATATTTTGAAACCAATACGACATTTCAAAAGGAAGTAAATCATAAGAAGATCGATAAAATGATTTTGGATAAAGGGAGATGAATTCCCCTTTAGTAATACTTTTCTCGTTCATATAAAAGGTCTGATACCCCTGTATGGTTGGAATCCAAACCTGTGATGCTTGTTGATTCTCAAGCAGCGGTTGAAAAGGGACTGCAGTAGATTTTGCCCAGGGCATTGTTAACCCTTGAAGTTCGAAAACACTTTTTTTCTCTTGATTCCATGCATGGTTTTCGAAAGGAATGATTTGAATCTGATGGGGTAAAACAAGTATAAGTTGTGATATTTCACGATACACTAAGAAACCATAATAAATGGTTTCGTCAGGCAAGCGAAGGCTTGAGTGCTTCTTGATGCTTCGATGGGATGCATCACCTTCATAAATTGAAATTTCGCCGACCCAATTCGGAAAAGCTCCTTTTCTTGCATACACAACAATCTCTTTTGCTGGACTGGGGGTTACTTGCTCCAAAGTAATGTGACGTATTCGACCTCCGGCTTGGAACGTCTTAACAACAAATGGTTCTTTTTCTACGTCAATGAACGTTTGCGCGAAAACAAAAGGTGCGATACAAAGAAATACAGGAAAAGAAGCAAAGAAGAATCTCACATGGAGAATGTAAAACAAAAGATTGATAAAATCAAAACCCAAATTGAAAAGTATTTTACAGTACAATTGCCATCAACTGCCATTTCACCTGTTAACACTGCAAAAATTGAACAAGTCATTGACCACACCCTTCTTTCACCCGCTGCGACTAGTAAAGACATTGAGAGAGTATGCGATGAAGCAATCTCGTATCAATTCTATTCCGTTTGCGTCCCCCCTAGGTTTGTTAGCCTTGCGCGAAAAAGATTGGGCGCTAGCTCAATCCATGTTGCTACTGTTATAGGGTTTCCTTTAGGATACAACAAATCAAGCATCAAACGTTTAGAAACTTTAAAAGCGATTGAAAACGGCGCAAGCGAAATTGACATGGTACTTCCTATTGGCGCACTCATTTCTGAAAATTGGTCAGTTGTTCGAAAAGATATTCAAACAGTTGTTGAAGGTGCATCACAAGTTCCTGTAAAAGTCATTTTAGAAACAGGTTTTTTAACAGAGGAGCAGATCATCGCAGGTTGTTTTATCAGCCAACTTTCAAAAGCTCGTTTTGTCAAAACTTCAACTGGATTTGGACCAAGAGGTGCAAGTGTTACAGATATTGAAACCATGCACCACACAATTGGTGGTCAGCTCGGTATCAAAGCCAGTGGCGGCATTAAAACAATTGAGGATGCACAAGCAATGATCCAAGCAGGTGCAACGCGTATTGGAACAAGCAACAGCATCATTATACTCCAACAATATCATGAACAAAGAAGCAAACTACATTGAAATAGCCGGTAAGCAGTACCATATTGGTTGCCAAAAGGGAGATCTTGCTCAAAAAATTTTACTTGTAGGGGACCCCGACCGCGCAGCCAAAGTGGCCAATTACTTTTCTTCCGTACGTGTACAACGACAGCATCGTGAATTTCATACCTTTACGGGTTTTTACCAAGATCAGGAAATAACAGTCATGTCTACGGGTATGGGAGAGGGATGCATGGAAATTTCTGTCATTGAAATTTGCCAGTTGGTAGAAAACCCCATTCTGATTCGCTGTGGATCATGTAGTGCGCTACAACCTAACATTTCACTTGGTAGTTTGATTATTTCTGAAAGCGCATACTCACTTGGAAGTTTGCACAATTATTATGACATAAAAACCCAAGACATGATCAGTGATATGGCTATTTTACGTGCGCTTGATCAAGCATGTAAAACCCAAAATGTTACCTACTCAGTTGGAAAAACTGCCAGTGCTCCGGGGTTTTATGGTCCTCAAGCAAGACAAATTCCGGGATTTACCATTACACAGCCCTTACTTATGAAAGACCTACAAGACAAAGGTTTTTCAAATTTGGAGATGGAAATCTCAACACTTTTTGGATTAAGCCATCTTAAAGGAATCCGGGCTGGTGCGATATGCGCTGTCTATGGGAACCGCGCACTTAATACCTTTTTGGAAGACTCAGAAATACCAAAGGCCGAGACAGATTGCATTGAAGCAAGTCTTCTGGCCTTACGCGACTGCCTAGTGTAAAAGGTCAACTATGAACCCGCAAGATCAAGTCCATCAATTCAAAGAGAGTGCGGACTTTTTACGCAAACATTTTGATCACCCAAAAATTAATGCAACCATTGTGTTGGGTTCAGGTCTGAAAAACTTTGAAGATGAAATACAAAACCCTATTTCGATTTCGTATCAAGATATTCCTCACTTTCCACAATCGTCAGTTCAAGGGCATGGACACAAACTTGTATTGGGTCAAATTCACAACCAAACCATTCTTGCTTTCACAGGCAGATTTCATTACTACCAAGGCATAGACATCACCACGACCGCCTTACCTGCTTGGATCAGTGCTTTTTTGGATGTTCCAACATACATTTTAACCAACGCTGCCGGTGGAGTGAATCCGAACTTTGAAGTTGGCAATCTTGTACTTATTAAAGACCACATCAATCCATCTGGCCTCCATCCTGTTCGAGGCGTTCACCTTGAGAATTGGGAAAATCCCTTTTTTGATACAAGCAATTTGTACAATGCAGACCTGCGAAACGAATTTCTTACAATTGCAAAATCAAATCAAAAAAAAGTATCAGAGGGTGTGTATTGCTTTCTTCCCGGCCCTAACTTTGAAACACCTGCTGAAATTTCTATGCTGCGAACACTTGGCGTGGATCTTGTTGGTATGTCAAGCGTACCCGAAGCACTTGCAGCACATAAACTTGGACTAGATGTGCTTGGTCTTTCTGTAGTTACTAACGTTTACCCTACAAATGACCAACCTAAGGTTAAAGTTAACCATCAAGAAGTTTTGAACGAAACAAACAAGGCGTCTGCAACTTGTCGAGGCTTAATAAAAGATTGGATACAAACATGGTAACCTTTGCAAAAGACATTAAAGAACTCATCTCGTCTAAAGAGATTCAAAAAAAAGTTAAAGAACTGGGAGAACAAATCACAAAAGATTATCACGGCAAGGAACTTGTGTGCGTTTGCATTCTCAAAGGGTCAGTAATTTTCTTTTCAGATTTGATTCGTCATATTGATCTTCCAATCACAATTGATTTTATACGCGTATCATCTTACGGAAATGAGTTAACGTCTTCTGGCGACGTTCGAATTAACAAAGACCTTTCAAGTCCAGTGAAAGGCAAGCACATCCTTCTGATTGAAGACATTGTGGATACAGGCATCACGCTTGATTTCTTGGTCGAGCTTTTGCGCACCAGAGAACCCGCCTCACTCAAGGTATGTAGCCTACTTCATAAGCCATCTAACAAAGTCAAAGATGTCGAAATTTCTTACAAAGGATTTACCATTGATAATCATTATGTAGTTGGATATGGATTGGATGCTGCCGAAAAATACAGAAATATTAATTTTGTTGGCATTTATCCAACAGCTTAAGTTTCATTACATTTAAATACAAAATAGTAATGCCCCGGAATAACTATATGTTACTCTAGGGCGAATACTATTGATGATGTTTATTTGGCTACTTCATCTTCAGTGAGTGCACAAGTAGCAAACAATTTGTTTTTTACTTGCTGTGGACATCCTGCAGATTCTCCACTACCAATAACATATTGCTTTAGAAGTGTTCTGATTTCACAAGCATTTTTGGGAAGTATAAATGCGCCTTCTTCTTGTGGATGAGGAACTTTGATCCTATAAGTCTGAAAATCAACTTCTAAATCAAGTCGTTCTGAATCAGCAACTAGCATTGCTGGAACAGGATTTTGTATTGTATAGTTTGTTGATAAAAGAACTGCTTTAAGATCATCAACTTGTGTTGCTGATAATCCTACAATTTCTAAACATTCCTCAGTCACAGGCATGCCCTTTTTCATGTGAAATGTCATAGTATTCTGATTGACATCAACAAAAACATATCCATTCAGCGAGTCTGGAGACATAACATATGCACCTGTATATCGAAGCGTGATTTCTTGTACATATCCATCCGGAACACCTAACTGAAAATCTTCCCCTTCTGTGGAAACGGTGTCGTTACCACATCCAGAAACGCTTATTGCTAAACACATCAATAAAATTATATTTTTCATAAAAACTCCTTTCTCGAGTTACAATTTAAATTTAGCAAACGCGTCATTTTGATACAAGTCAAAAGTTAACAAATATTCATTTTTTGTTAACTTTTGTTAACATATAGTATTTTACTGTATACAATTTGAGGTTCGTTCATGGTATAATGAGGGTGTGAAGTCAATCTTCTTATACGAATCCTACAGAGCCTTTCTTCAGGACTATTACAATCATAAAAAAGGTAGTAACCCCTCATTTTCATTTCGTTTTTTTGCAAAAAAAGCAGGACTAAATTCTAGCAATTACTTAAAATTGGTGATGGATGGACAACGTGGCTTGACACATAAATCAGTCCATAAATTCATCAAAGGACTTCAGTTAAATGAATGGGAAAGTCTCTATTTTGAAAATCTAGTTTTCTTCAATCAAGCCAAAGAAAAGGAGGAAAAAGATTTTTATTATAAGAATATGGAACTTGCTAGATCGCACCAAACCCAAGCTTTTTTAAGCAAAGATCAGTATGATGTTTTGTCAGATTGGCTTCCACTTGCGATCAAAGAACTAGCTCATCTTCAAGATTTTGTACTTGATTCAAAGTGGATCAGTCAACGCTTCGATCACAAAGCTACAAAAGAGGACGTAAAGGAGGCGCTTAAAACACTTGAGAGACTGCAACTTGTCTCTATTGATCACGAACAAAATACGATAATGAGTACAGATCAAAATTTACAAACTCCTGAAGTGGATGCCTCAGGGCCTATCGCCCAATATCATAAAAAAATTTTAGACCTTGCCAAGACTGCTATAGACCAACAAAATGTTGATCATAGATGCATGAATGCTTTGATTGTTGCAGTTGAAAAAAGGGATCTTCCTGCTGCTTTTGCGAAAATTGGAAAATTTGTTCGAGAAATGAATGCATTATTTTCACAAGGCAAGAAAAATTATGATGCCGTATATGAATTATCAATACAACTTTTTCGATTGGATATTGATGTTTAAACAATTATATATTTTATTTTTTTTAATTTTTACAGGCTGTGGAACCATTATTGGAAATGGCTTACCAAGTAGTAATCAACCAACAAATGCGCCCACAGAAGAGCAACTCGATATGCCGATTACACTCTATAATGAGAATAGTCTCAATGATTGTGGTCACTTTTCCGAGCTCAGCACACCAGAAGACATTCAAGAAGGTAGAAATTGCATCAAAAATGCCGATATCAACTGCATCCCATCAAAGTATTTGTTTCATAGAACAAATGATGATGAAACAAGATTTGTTTCGCTTGTACAAGTTGTTTCTGATGAAGATCAATGTAGTATAAAGGTTTATACTGTATCTAATGAGCCGGGTAATTTCTTAAACGATGAGAGAACGTGTGACGAGTTTACGCAGGGAACGATTCCTGAACTTTCATGCGGCTTTAACCAATAAAACTGAGGGAAACAACACTTCTTTGTCAGAAATAAACCATTGAATTTTGACCAACCTCCATTATTTGGATATTTATTTTTGGCATTTATCCAACAAACTAAGGAGACATTATGACAAAAAAAATCGTTCACACCGACAATGCCCCTGCCGCCATCGGACCCTATTCCCAAGCTGTTGAAGTTGGTGAGTTTTTGTTTACATCTGGACAAATTCCATTGGATCCAAAAACGATGGAAATTGTTGGGCAGGACATCACAACACAAGCGCATCAAGTTTTTAAAAACTTAAAAGCTGTACTGAATGCAGCAGGTTGCGATTTCAAAGACGTTGTTAAAGCAGGTGTATTCATTGATAACATGGACGACTTTCCTAAACTCAACGATGTGTACAATGAATATCTTGGTGAATACAAACCAGCGCGCTCAACTGTTGAAGTTGCAAAGCTTCCGAAAGCAGTGCTTGTTGAAATCGACCTCATCGCCAAACTACCGTAATAAAACCACAATATAACGCATGGATGTTAGGCTCTTGACATTTATGTGTCAAAGGGATAGATGTAGAGATGTGGTTATAGGGCATAGTCCACGTAACCTATTGAATTTATATACTTTTTTTTAAAGAGAGAGGAAAGTTTTATGCTAGCACAACCAGACGTACGCATGATTAAAAAGTACCAAAACCGCAAACTCTATGACACCAAAAACTCTTGCTATATTACGCTTGAGGACATCGCAAAGATGGTAAAAATGGGTGAAGAAGTTCGCGTTATCGATAACAAAACCAAAAATGATGTTACAAGTATCATTCTTACACAAATTTTGGTGGATCAAGAAAAGGCTTCAAAATCTATCCTGCCCTTAACTATGCTTCGAGATATTATTCAAAAAGGTGAAGGTTCACTTTTTGATTTTATTCAGCGCTATGTTTTATTGGGCGTAAATTCTACGCAAGAAAAACTTGCGGAAGCAGAACGCTACATCAATCGTTTGGTTGACCGTGGTGATCTTTCTAGATCAGAAGCCAAATCACTTCTTAAAGAAGTTGAGAACGCTCCTGAAACCAACCAAGAAGACTTTGACAGCTTTGTTGCAAACCGTGTTACAGATGCTGTTCGAAGCGCATCTTCACTAAACACCATTCAAACAAAAATGGACACAATCATTACCCGTTTGAATGAAATTGAAGACAAGCTTTACAAGTACGAAAACAGATAGTTTTTACATAACTATTTTTTAAAAAAAGGGAAAGCACATGACGTGTTTTCCCTTTTTTTTTATTTCTTATTTTGAAATACAAACTGATTATTCAACAGTGACTGATTTGGCTAGATTACGCGGCTGATCAACATCACACCCTTTGTATTTTGCGATATAATAGGCCAATAGTTGCAAAGGAACGGTTTGTACAATGGGTAAAATAAGCTCGTGTACATCTGGAATTTTGATTTCGTACTTGGAAACATTTTGAAACATTCGATCACTGACTTCTGAAACCGTAATCATGGTACCACCACGAGCATTAACCTCTTCAACATTGCTTTTCATTTTTTCATTCAGAACACCTCGTTGAGAAAGCGCGAGTATTGGCATCTCTTCGTCAATCAGTGCGATTGGACCATGTTTTAGCTCACCTCCCATATACCCTTCCGCATGAATGTATGAAATTTCTTTAAGCTTAAGCGCTCCTTCCAAAGCAATAGGGTAGCTTGCCCCTCGACCTAAGTATAAAAAATCACGCACTTGTATGAAACTTTTTGAAATTGTTTCCAAGTTTTTTTGCATGCGCAATGTTTCTTCTATAATACGTGGAAGCTCAAGTAGATCGTGCCCTAATTTTTTTTGCTCTGAAGCATCAATTGTTTTCTTTTGTGTAGAAAGAAACAAAGTCAATAGCGCAAGAACCGTTAATTGCGTTGTAAATGCTTTTGTTGATGCAACACCAATCTCAGGTCCCGCATGTGTATACAGAACTTCATCAGAGAGCCTTGCGATGCTGCTATCTACGACGTTACAAATTGCGAGTGTTTTAGCACCCTTTGATTTTGCAAGCTGCAAAGCTGCATACGTATCTGCAGTCTCTCCTGATTGAGAAATCGCAATACAAAGTGTATTTGGATATAAATATGGATCTCGATATCGATATTCAGATGCGATTTCAACTGAAACGGGAATATGAACAAACTTTTCAAACCAATACTGACCTACCAGCGCAGCATGGTAACTTGTTCCACATGCCAAAAAACGGATATGTTCAACATCCTGTAAAAAAGCTTTTTGAATATCTGGCAATAACACTTCTGCTGTGACATCCGAAATTCTACCTCGTAACGAATCAGCAATACTGGTTGGTTGCTCAAATATTTCCTTGAGCATGAAATGCTCAAACCCACCCTTTTGTGCAGCTTCTTTTGACCATGTAATTTCCTTAACCTTAACTTGAAGTTTTTTTTGTTCAAAATCTGTTACTTCAATTTGATTTGCAGTCAATTTTGCAACTTGACCGTCCTCCAAAATCACTACATTTTTTGTATATTGAAGCAGTGCGGGAATATCTGACGCTAAGAACGTTTCATTTTCTCCAATACCAACAATCAACGGACTAGCATTCTTGGCTACATAAATTGTACTAGGATCGTGTTTTGAAAAAAGTGCAAGCGCGAATGCACCCTTAAGTTTTAAAAGTGCTTTGTAAAGCGCCTTTTCAACATTTCCTTCTTTTTCAACAAATTTGTCAATAAGCCACGGTATGACTTCTGTATCGGTATCAGATGAAAAAAGAATTCCTTCTGAAATTAATTCCTTTTTAAGCTCTTCATAATTTTCAATAATCCCATTATGAACCAACACTGTATGCTTACCTACATGTGGATGTGC
>JAGRAZ010000049.1 GCA_020434345.1 Bdellovibrionales bacterium | reverse complement strand
CCCTTTTACATCCTCATCTCTGCCAGGAGCTTCACCCACAATCACCAGATCAGCGTTTGGATTGCCAACCCCAAAAACAATATTTTTACGCTCTTTATGAAGAGGACAGCGTGTACATTGACCAATTTCTTGCTGGATTTCCTGTAATGAAAAACTCTGTGTCATGTTTTGTTTTTTCTGTGGTTCAAAGTCTCGATTTCCATGTAACTTTGCGTCTTGAATTGCATTTTTGGTTATCTCAAGTATTTCAAGAAGTTCTTGTTTATCTGTGCTCATGACAGACTACACCATAGTCAATATTTTCAAAGATTGGAATGATTTCTTTTGATGGTGGCAACAATTCTATATATTATAACTGATACATTGCTTAACCTTATCAGAATGCATCAACATTGAGGCAACAATGGTAAGAAACCAAGCAAAAACAAAGAAATGAGCCATGATTCAGAGAACTGAGACCATACAATGAGTACGCCTGTCGCCATCGTTGACGGCTTGCGCACACCCTTCGTTAAAGCAGGTGGTGAGTTTTCCTTTGTATCTGCCCAAGAACTTGGAAGAGTTGCAACCGCAGAGCTTCTTGCCCAAAGCCAGATTGACCCCAACCATGTCGATGAGGTCATTTTTGGAAACGTGGCTCAACCCATGGATGCTACCAATATAGGCAGAGTTGTTGCGCTTCAAGCGGGCCTTCCCATGAATATCTCCGCACATACAGTATCTCGAAACTGTGCCTCAGGCATGCAATCTATTGCAACAGGCGTTGATTTGATTCAAAACGGTCGAAGCCATATTGTGATCGCTGGCGGTACTGAATCCATGAGCAATATTCCACTTATTTTTCCCAAAGAGATGAGTTTATTTTTAGAACAACTTGCCAAAAGCAAAACGTTTTTTCAAAAACTCAAAACCGTCTCCGGATTTCATTTTTCATATCTGAAACCTATCATTGCACTGGTTCAAGGACTTAAAGATCCGTTTTGTGGACTCTCTATGGGACAAACAGCACAAATTTTAGCCAACGAATTTTCCATCAGCCGAGATGAACAGGATCTTTTCGCACTTCACAGCCATCAAAAAGCAACACATGCAATGGAGTCGGGGCGTTTTGATCAAGAAGTTACGCCCGTATTTGTAAGTAAACTAAAAAAAATCATTCAAAGAGATATCGGCCCTCGAGCAAATCAAACACTTCAAGCACTTGAAAAATTAAAACCCTTTTTTGATCGAAAACACGGAAGCGTAACCGTTGGTAACGCCTGTCCTATTACTGATGGTGCAAGCGCACTTCTTTTGATGAGTGAAGAAAAAGTAAAAGAATACAACCTTCAACCATTGGCATGGATTCGCTCATATGCTTTTGGGGGGTTGGATCCAAAACGCATGGGCCTTGGACCTGCTGTCGCAACACCGCTTGCATTAAAAAGTATTTCAAAAAGTCTTTCTTCTATGGAATTGATTGAAATCAATGAAGCATTTGCAGCCCAAGTTTTGTCTGTGTTGAAAGTTTTTAAAGAACCTTCACTTGCAAAACATGTTGGCATTCCACATGCAGAACTCTTAAGCGAAGTTGATCCATCAATTGTTAATGTACATGGTGGAGCAATCGCACTTGGACACCCAGTGGGAACATCCGGTAATCGTATTGTGTTAACGCTTGCGAAAGAACTTCAACTTCGAAATAAAAAATGGGGTCTTGCCTCAATCTGTATTGGCGGTGGGCAAGGAGGCGCCATGATTTTAGAAAAAAACTAATGGATAAAGCACTTCAACATATCGATTTCCAAATCCTAGACGGCATTGCATATCTTGGCTTTGATATGAAGGACAAGGCCGTAAATATCTTCACACAAGATACAATTGATGAACTTTCACTTTGTTTGAGAAAAGTTTTTTCTAACTCAGAACTTCATGGAGTCATTATTTATTCTAAAAAGAAAGATCAGTTCATTGCGGGTGCAAATATTGGCGATATCGCATCCATAAAAGATCCATCTGTTGGTGCGGACAAAGCAAGAGAAGGCCAAGATTTAATGGAATCCATCGAAAGTTTAAAAATTCCTGTCGTTGCCGCGATTAACGGTTCATGCATTGGTGGCGGGCTTGAGCTTGCACTGGCATGCACATACCGAATCACAACAGATTCAGATAAAGTTCGTTTGCAACTACCAGAAGTACAATTGGGCATTTTACCGGGATTTGGAGGTACGCAACGTCTTCCAAAATGGATCGGCCTTCAAAATGCACTTGATTTAATACTGACGGGTCGCCCTATTATGGCAAAAAAAGCCTACCGGATTGGACTCATTGATGACATCACACCCGAACCACTTTTACTTGAAACAGCAAAAAAATGGATTTCTGTTGGTAAGCGAAAAGCATTTCCATACAAACAACCTCTTTTGCTACGTTTCTTAGAGCGAATCAAGCCTGTTCAAAAAATCATCTATCACTTGGCCAAAAAGTCGATCATTCAAAAAACCGGTGGAAATTATCCAGCCCCACTTCAGGCACTTGATGTAATTCAAAAAACGTTTAGAAAAACAGATGCTTTTTCATATGATCTTGAAGCGCAAAAACTTGGCAGCCTCGTAGCTTCCCCGATATGCAAATCTCTTGTTCAGATGTTTCAATGGACAGAGGAAATTAAAAAAACATCACTTGACCTACCGCCTCAACCCATTTCTAAAACCGCAATATTAGGCGCGGGAGTCATGGGGTCAGGGATCGCGCATCTTTTTACAAAAATGAATAAAGATGTTCGTATCAAAGATGTGTCCTTAGAAGCCATTGAAAAGGGAATGTCCTTTATCTTTGATACGTTTAACAAAGAACGCGTTAAGAAAAAGTTATCCAGACGATACGTTCAAAACAAAATGGGACATGTTTCTTTTACAACCAACAACAAAGGCTTTAGAAAATGCCAATTTGTCATTGAAGCCATTGTTGAAGATATGCAGGTTAAGCAAAAAGTTTTGTCTGATATCGCACGTTTTGTTTCACCTGACGCAATCATTGCGACCAACACTTCCGCACTCTCTATCACCGAAATGGCTGGGCCTATTCCAAATCCTGAAAGAGTCGTTGGGCTCCATTTTTTTAATCCTGTTTCAAGAATGCCTTTGGTAGAAATCATTCAGGGTGACCAAACTTCGGAGCAAACTGTATCAACCGTTTATGCATTCGCTCTAAGTGTTGGCAAAATTCCGATTCTTGTTGCAGATCGCCCGGGGTTTTTGGTCAACCGCATCCTTGGTATGTACTTAGCAGAAGCAACACACCTTGCTCAAGATGGCATCTCAATCAAAGATATTGACTACACGATGAAAAAATTTGGCATGCCCATGGGACCATTTGAACTCATGGATGAAGTAGGCATTGATATCGCTAGCCACGTTGGTAAATTTTTGGGTGAGTCTTTTGGATACTTCCCAACACCTTCAAATATTTTATCTCCACTTTTAGAAGCAGGAAGATTGGGCAGAAAAAACAACCTTGGATTTTATCAACACAAAGGCAATCATAAAAAACTTGATCAAAGCTTTATTAAGAAAATGGGACTTTCGACATCATCTCAGACACCTGATGATAAAATTGAGCGCGTTATTGTAGACCGACTTGTACTTCTTATGGGCAATGAAGCATATCGCTGCCTGGGAGAAAATGTTGTACGAAGCGAACGAGACATTGATGTGGGTATGGTTCTCGGAACTGGCTTTGCACCTTTTCGAGGTGGACTGGCGCATTATATGAAAAGTAGAAATTTAGAAAATGTTAAAACGACGTTGACTGCGTATAGTGCAAAGTATGGAAAACACTTTGAACCTTGTCAGAAATTGATTGAATTAAGCTACAGATAGACATCACGTTACGCTTTAGGAATGTACGAGTTTAATAATTATAAAGTCGTAATCATCCAAGCGATAAATCCAATGTGACTTACAATGGAAAACATGCCGCCTAGGTAGAAGATTGTTGCTTTTTTTGCTTGTGTCATACTCATGTCCTTTCTTGTCATACATACCTAGTATTTCAAGTATCATGCCATCCCTTTGTTATAATTATATTAATAATATCAATATGTTATGAATTTCCCCTTTTGGGGCAGTTTGCTTAGAATTCACCAATGAAGGCTTTTTGCTGTGACGCCCTTGGGGCACAAAACGCGCCTATTCAACTCGACACTTACTCTGGCGATCATTAAAATTAAAACTACAAATGGTTTTCTTGCCTTCTTTAACAGTTACTTTCATGGTGTAATCTTGCACTTTTTGCGCGGGGTTACTCAGTGTGACTGTATGCTCTCCTGCTTGGATACTAAAATTTGTCAAAGGTGTTTCCTGAATTTTCTTTCCATTAATATAAACATACGACCAAGGCACCGTGATGAGATTAAGTTCACCTGTTTTTAATGCTTTTTGATCAGTACCCAAAGAAGGCGTTTCGATTTTTTTCACTCGCTTTTTTTCAACTACAGCTTTTTTTCGAATTGGATTTAAATATACACTTTTCTGCACTTTGTTTTGGCTGGTAACATCAATTGTCGTAGTTTTTTCCTCAAATCCTTCCTTAACAAAAGTTAGCTTATACACTTTACCCATTTCCAAATCGAGTGTTGTCGGTGTTTGCGCATTGACAGATACACCATCAATTTGAATATTTGCTCCTACAGGTTCTGAACTTAAAGCAACTTTTGCTGTCATGGTTGCATCTTGATTGCGATCTAACACCAACCTCATTTGATCACGATACGTATCATTCGTAATAACTTTTTTAATCGGAACGTATCCTTCCAGATGCAAATCAACTTCCACAGGTGTTCGCAAATCAAGACTGACAGATGCGGGCGTTGTAAGGCCCGTCATGGTTCCATTGATCCAGATTTCTGCTTGTGCAGGTTCAGTTTCGATGAACATTTTTTTAAGTGGGTTTTTTATTACCTTCATGGGTTCATTTCTATGACCAACCACTGAAGATGGTTTACGCAAAAGAAAATATCCCATACCCAGTACAAGTATAACCAATGGAAGTGCCAAAATAGCTTTTTGTTTTGTTGTAAGTTTTTGTGTTTCTGTTTTGGTGGCTTCATTGTGCTCAACACGGGAGAGAGAGATGACATCTCCATCCTCGTCACGCAAGCGCACATAACCATGTTCATCCATCATTTTTTTCTGATGCTCAATATACTCTTTTCTATTTTTAACTGTTGTCTCAGGAACAGAAATTTCAAACATGGGGTTGGCCGCAAATGTTTGCGATGGCTCATAATGAATATCTACTGGCTTTGATTCTTCTTCAATGATTCGCTCAAATTCACTTTGTTTTAAAATTTGTGTCGTTGATTTTGCAATTTCATTTTTATAAAACCGTTTAATAAACCCCATTAAGTCCACATGCGAAATTCTCATCGGCCTGCCTAATGGCGCATGCTGAACAAGAAATTCATTCAAATCATCAACAATATCTTGTGCATCTTGATATCTTTGATCACGGTCCTTATGCAAAATCTTCATCATGATTTTTTCTAGTGCAACTGGTACATCTTCACGAACATCTGTTGGTTGGGGAACGTTGGCATCACGAACAAGTTTTATGGCTTCTGGAATGTTGGCAGCCGAAAATAAGCGAATACCTGTAACCATTTCGTAAAAAATAATCCCCAACGAAAACAAATCACTTCGATGATCAATATCTACATCAGATCGGGTTTGTTCAGGTGACATGTAACCAATTTTCCCACGTATGATACCAACTTGAGTTTTATGACTTTGGGTTTGGGCTTTTGAAATACCAAAATCTGCAACTTTGATGTCTCCTTGAAACGATAAAAGAATATTTGCAGGGCTGATATCACGATGAACCAAATTTAGCGCACTGCCTTTGCGATCCTTTTTTCGATGCGCATACGAAAGACCGATGGCAATTTCTCTGATGATATGCGTGGCCATATCAATGGTGAACTGTGCTTTCTTTGAGGAAATTCGATTGATTAAATCTTTAAGTGTAATTCCCTCTACATATTCCATTGCGATATAAAATTGATCACTGTGCTTTCCAAATTCAACCATCGAAACGATATTTGGATGGTTAAGTTGAACCATGAGCTTTGCTTCGTCATGTAACAAAGATATAAATTCTTGATCTTTAGAATACTGAGGCAAAATACGCTTTATCGCAAACGCATGAATGGTTGCGTCTGACATTTTTGCCATCGCTTTATAGATTACGGCCATACCACCTGATGCGATCTGATCCACCAGAAGGTATTTACCAAACTTCTCTATGCGAAACGTTGAAGAATCCATATACTAATCCAACCTATTGTAAGGAACATTGCCGAAATTTTCTAAGAAAATCTTGGATAAATCTTGGCTTGCCTTTATGGCTCGAAGTCCAGACCAGAATAAATCCTCTCCACAAAAGGAGATGACCTTTGCTTGGGGCAGCGCTTGCCTCCAAGCTTGAATATCATGCTCTCCAAAGGCATAAGGCTCTGTGGGTAAAATAAGAAGATCCGGACGCAAATCTTGAACCTGTGAAACTGAGAACGTTGGATAGCGCGGCTCTTTGCAAACATTGACGCCTCCTGAAAAGGACAAGAGGTCGTCCGTATACGTATCAGAACCTACAGCCATATAAGGGTCTTTCCAAATCAGAATCAGGGTTTTGATCGCCTTAAAGGGAAAGCTTGCACGAAGGTAGTCTTGATACGTCGACACTATGGATTGAGATTGTTTAGAATTGCCTGCAAGCTGCGCCATCTCAGAAAGCAATTGCGATGTATCAGAGACAGATGATGGATACGTCACCCAAACAGTGAGTCCTCTTTTTTGTAATTCTTCAATATCCTCTTTTCGATTCTCTTCCTGATTGGCAATCACCAAATCAGGATCAGCTTCAACAATTCGTTTTATATTGGGTGTTTTGGTTCCACCCATTCTTGGAATTTTTTCTACGATAGCATGCGGCTCAATACAAAATGAAGATCGTCCTATAGGCATCAATCCCATTTCAATCATTGTTTCTGTCACACTTGGTACAAGACTTACAATTCGCTGAGGAACTTTCGTAAGAAATAGTTTTTCTTGGCTTGGGTGTTGCGTGAGGGTAACCATTACCGTCTGCGATCAAGGCGATATTTTGATATCTTTTTATTCAGACCTTGACGTGTAATACCACAGAACTTTGCAACTTTGGTTTTGTTCCACTTGTGCTTCTGCAAATACTTAGACAAAAGGCCTTTTTCAAAATCATCCACGAGTCTTTTGATAAATCCTTCTTCCTCTTCCTCTGCAACCATGATGTTTTCAGGGTATGTTTCATAGAAGAATTTCTTAGATAAATCTTTAGAACGTAAAAGTTTGTCATTTTGGTTCAAAGCAACAAGTCGTTCGATCTCATTTCGAAGTTCACGAACGTTACCCGGCCAGAAATATTCATTAAATACCTTCATGGCTTCCGCCGAAATAGTAATGCCGGATTTTCGTGTTTTCTGACTAAACTCAGCAAGAAAATGTTGCGCAAGAAGCGGAATATCTTCCACACGATCTCTTAACGGTGGTAGTGTCAATTCAACAACTGCCAATCGGTAGTATAAATCTTCCCTGAACTTACCTAGCTCGATAAACTTTCGTAAATCTCTGTGTGTTGCAGAAATGACTCGCACATCCACTTTGCGTAAGTTTGTATCCCCTACGCGCATGAAGGTGCCCTCTTGAATCAAACGCAAAATCTTTACTTGAAGTGACAAGGACATCTCGCCTACTTCATCAAGAAAAATTGTACCCTTGTCCGCAACCTCAAATAGTCCTTTTTTATCTGCAATCGCACCTGTAAATGCGCCTTTTTTGTAACCAAAAAGTTCAGCCTCTAACAATGTTTCTGTTAACGCTGCACAATTGATCGTCACAAATGGGTCTTTGTTACGAGATGAGTTGTGATGAATAAGATTGGCCACCAGTTCTTTCCCTGTGCCTGACTCACCGTAGATAATAACTGAGCTATCGGAAGCACCAATAAGTTCAATCTGGCGTACGATATCTTTGATTTGAGCGTTCTTAGAAATGAGGCCATGATAGTTGTCTTGCTCAGAAACAACCGACTGCGTTCCTTGATTTTGTGTTTCTTCAAGGTACGTTCCAATTTCTTCACAAAGCATCTGCAGTAAATTTTTCAATACTGCTATTTTTTCAGAAGCAAAAACAGGAAGTTTTCGAATATCTGTTTCTATGTTCTTACTTTGAACACCGCAGCCAATAAAACTTTCTTTAATCTTTTCAAACGTTAAATCGTCAAGTTTTCCAGATATAAAAACGCCAACACGTAAAACACCGATATGCTCTCCACCAGCTTTGATTACACAAGACAGGTGTGAAAGCCCAAAGGGGTCCTGTACCTTTGTCACTTCTTCGGTATTAATTGCTTCATCAATAGAGTGTGTGCATCCCTCGTTGTATTTTTCTAATGCTGTCGTATGAACTGCAATGGTGTCTAAAATAGAAACATCTCTAAATGTAAAAAAAGGTTTTTCTGCCACTTTGAGCATTTTGCGAGAGCCATAGCCCAAGTACTTTTTACGCGCGTCTTTTCTTCGATTCGAAGGTGTAAGAAAAAGTCCGGGCACCTCTAGATCCTCAAGCGCTTGGATGACTTTGCGCGTAACACGAAGCTTTTTTATCTGCTCCCAGTCAATGGATTCTAGTTGGTTCTCAAGATCTTGATTCATGAAAAGTGCTCCTTTACTGCAATAACACCTAGTTGTACCAAATCGAGAATCGAATAAAAGAAAAAAAGTTACTTTCTGAAAAATAAGTTACATAATGCGGATTTTACATTATGCGTCAATAAGGGTCGTGCTTATGTGGTTTTTTTGGGCAAGCAAAAATCTGGATGCTTGTGCCGCATAATATGCGAAAGATGCAAGATTGTATCGCGATACCATTTTGGACTGTTGTATGCTTCCAATGCTTTTTGTGTATCATTTGAAAACCCTTCATCTTGTAAATACATAGAGGTCAGCAAAAAGGAGTCAGGCCACTGCCAAAAATCGATTGCTTTTTGTTCTTTGATATACGGCAGTGCAGTTGCAGGCATAAATTGGCTGTACCCGATCGCACCAGCCCAAGAGCTCTTCATGTCTAACACCTTTTGCTTTGGCCAACGCTGCAAGTCTGCAATTAACAAATACGCTTGCAGATGCTTCTTCCAATCTGCTGCAATCCACTTTGCGCGTGCGTTCCAATCGTAGTTATTCCATTTTGTAGGATTTTCACGATAGCGTTTGTAAATTTTCATCTTAGGCGTGAGCACTTCGATCACATGACTTGCAAACTTTTCATCCTCAAGCGCTGCAAGACTTACAATCGAGTCCATAGCACCAAACCAAGGAATAGCGTCGCTTCCAAAGAGAGTCTCCATATACATAAGTGCTGTTACAACAGTCGGATCTACGTTTGTTTTTTGATACGCATGACACAAACCATCGTGGTGTTCTTTCATAAAATCTTCAACTTTTTGAATTGAAGCTGGTGTTGTGTACTCTAAAAGTCGATTTGTGCTTGGTCCTGACTCTAAAATATTAAGAAATTTTAGCTCAATGGCTCGCTCGTTCATTTTAGCTTTTTTGATTAGATGTACATGCTCTTTCTTGCATGAAGCGCAATTGATATTTGTTTCAAGTGATTTAAGCGCTTGATCGAAACGAGTTGAATCAAACTCAACAGCCAATAGACTTTGAGTAACAAGCATGAAAGAAAAAAATATGACTTTATATTTCATCAAAAATTATCTTTGGTACACGTTGAAGGTAATCAAGATCTGAAAATTCTTCATTGAGATTTTCGTACAACTGATCCATATCTGTTTTAAGTTTCTGGAGATCCACACCATCTTTCTTATCCCCGTAAGGATCAATCATTGATCGTGCTTTTTCATAAATTTTTTTGGCCCCGTTCGGATTGCCATTGGTTAGATGGTATAAAGAAACAGCGCATTGGATGAGCCCTCCAAGAAAATCTTTGTTTGTGCTTTCATCTTTCACCCAAATTTCATCAAGGGTTGTTTGTGCGCTCATAAATTTGCCCGTATTGAAATATTCAATGAACAACAAATATCGGTCTGGGTATTCCATGTTTTGATAGCTTACCAACGTAGAGTTAGAACTCCAAATAATTTACGCCGCTTCTGAAACTGATTTTTTTATTTCTTCTAATTCAGAAGGTGCCAAATGCCCCTCTTCAAGAATGACTTGCATAAACGCATGCACAACGTCTTCAGGAAATTGTTTTCCACTGACCCGCAATATTTCTTCAACAATTGCATGCATTGGCCACGGGTCTTTGTAAGGGCGTTTAGAACTTAAAGCCTCATAAAAATCTGCAAGTGCAACAATGGAAGATGGAAGTGGAATTTCTTCACCTTTAAGACCTAGCGGATAGCCTGTTCCATCGGGTCTCTCATGGTGAAAGCGAGCCATGGGCGCTAAATCTTTCAGCTCTTCAACACTCTCTAATAAATCGCCACCTCTTGCAGGGTGAGACATAATTATTTTTCGCTCCAACTGACTCAAGCGGCCCGGTTTTTTTAGAATATCATCCGGAATACTAATTTTGCCAATGTCATGCAGAAGCGCACCTTCTTCAATGATCATGAGTTCATGAGGTGTAAGTTCAAATTTTTTGGCAATTTTCATCGACCAGCTTTGTACGCGATAGGAATGACGATGTGTATGGCCATCTTTATCATCAATCAAGTTGGCCAGAAGTTGAACCGCACCTTTGCGAAATCCGTGAGATGCTTTTTGTAGATAATGCTCTTGTACGCCTGTGTACATTAGTTGCTTCATGAAATTGGAGGAAAAATCAACAGGCTTTTCTAAAAATTCCCAAAACACTTTTTTACGAATTGATTCAATGGCCAGTTCTTTGGTCGCGTTTCCCGTAACCATGATCATGGTTGTGTATCGTTTGAGTTTTTTGATTTCGGTTGCAAGCTCCAAACCCGTCATGTTTGGCATCACTTGATCAATCAAAACCAAAGAAATATTTTCATCGGCTTTAAATACGTCCAATGCTTTGAGAGGGTCTGAACATGTCACCACATCAAAATCATCTTCCATATGCATGGTAAACGAATCGAGATTTTCGACTTCGTCATCCACAAACATTAATTTTGGTTTTTTTACATTGCCCTTACTCATAACCATTCACCAGCGATCTCTAAAGATTCTTAGATATACCCTACTTGTTCTATTATACGGTGAAAGTACGCCTTCCGCCAAGCGATTTCACGGCCATACAAGTACGGCCCTTATCTTACTGGAATCATTCATAGAACCAGAAAGTAAATGGGCAACTTTTGTGCAAGAAGGCAAAAATCAACAAATAATTTGGCATTGTGCGCGTTCAAGGTTATTTTTTACAACGTCATCAAACTTTACACAAAGGACGTATAACCCATGCAACAAGCACCTCAAGAAACTGGATGGATTGAAGTTATCTGCGGCGGTATGTTTTCAGGAAAAACAGAAGAACTCATTCGACGCATGCGTCGTGCAGAAATTGCCAAACAAAATATTGTGCTTTTCAAACCGCGTATGGATGATCGGTATGCAACAGATTTTGTGATCAGTCATGACAAGCGTGTCATTGAAGCTGTAAGTGTTGATGAAGCAAAGCAGATTGAAGTCCTTGCCAAAAACTACGATGTGGTTGGTATTGATGAAGTACAATTTTTTGGACCAGAAATTGTGGAAGTGTGTGAGTATTTGGCCAACAAAGGAAAACGCGTGATTGTTTCTGGCTTGGATCAAGACTATCTTGGACAACCCTTTGATCCCATGCCAACCTTACTTTGTGTTGCTGAGTACATCACCAAAGAACTTGCGATTTGTGTTGTGTGTGGCAACCCTGCCGATCGAACACAACGAATCATTGATGAGCAAGAACGCGTTGTGATTGGTGGCAATGAATTTTATGAGGCGCGCTGTAGAAAATGTTTCAAACCCGGCATTTTGACCAAAGCCGAAATCGAAGACGATTACTAAAGTTTACAATTGCACATCCTATATTTATTTATGTTCAAGACAAGTTGAACCATGATAGAATAGAATATGCGCATCATGAAAAAGTCTCGCATTGGATTTACGCTGATTGAACTGATGATTGTTGTTTCTATCATTGGTATTTTGGCAGGACTGTCTGTTCCTGCTTTTAACAAGTATCTCAAAAAAGCGAAAATGGTGGATGCATATACCGCCATTGATGCCATACAAAAAGCACAGATGACGGCGATGACAGAATATGATCAGTTTATTTCTTTACGGGGAATGACTGCACAAGTTGGGAAAAAGTCCCTTGTTATCAACCCTATTTATACAGAATGGGGTCTTTTAGGGAATCCAATTCCGCAAGACGCTACAAACTATTTTGCTTTTGTCGCTTCCTCAGGGTTTATTGATCCTGCTGGAAATCCTTACAAAAATAGTACCAATGCCATTGGTGTTTCAACGGCTGGTTCTCACAATGGGGTCATTAATGCAATCAAAGTTCTCTCATCGCAAGGAGTTGGACTTCCAACTTGCCCATTTACGTGGTCAGATAATGACCTTGGAATTTTGTATAATCCGGGACTTCATTACTCTGTCATACTTGGTGGGACGAGATTTTCAGATGAAGCAGACTGTACTTTTGTTGTTAGCTCATTAATTTTTGCCGACAACAAATTCTCCATCAGCCCCTTGATTACGATCAACTAGTACCTTGTTTACTTATCTAGCTCAATGACTGACCTTCATAACAGGGCTTGATTTTTGATCTATATTGTACTATTTTAGTACTATATGATTTCTGTTACACCCCAAGCCCAAAGCAAAATTTTGGAATTTATGAGCGCACAAAAGGCGACCACTTTTTTAAAAATCGAAATTCGCGGTCGCAATGCAAAAGAATACTTGGTCAATTTCATGCTCGAAGAAAAACAAAGTCCAACAGAGAAGAAAGTCGATTTGGACAAATTCAGTGTGCTTTATTCTAAAGAAGATGAAAGCAAACTTACAGGATCAACGATTGAGTGGATTGAAAGTGTCAGTGGATCAGGCTTTCAACTTAAAAACCCCAACAAGCCCGAATCAAACTTGGACTCTCCCCTTGCCGCACGCGTACAGGAAATTTTAGATGCTGAAATCAACCCATCCATTGCTGCCCATGGTGGAAATATTGAGCTTTTGGACATCATTGATCAAAAGGCCTATGTCAAAATGAGCGGTGGCTGCCAAGGATGTTCAAGCGCCAAGGCAACACTAAAGCATGGTGTTGAAGCGCGTATCAAAGAACTCATCCCTGAGATCCTTGAACTAGTGGACACCACGGATCATGCGGGTGGCTCCAACCCCTATTATAGCTAATTGATATTTTGCGTCATTTTGTGGTATAAGTCATGCCATGAAAAATTTTTGGGTCGCACTA
>JAGRAZ010000048.1 GCA_020434345.1 Bdellovibrionales bacterium | reverse complement strand
GTAGTGGATAAGTTGTAGAAAGTGTAGAAGCTATCTTTTGACTTCTTGGGAAATCAAAATCCATTTTTTGTTCTGTAACTTTTTCAAGGTAACTTTGAATCAACGACATTTCTAGAGTGTAAACGTGCCCATGCTTCTATATTTTTTATAGCGTGCATTTAAAAGTTCTTGAAGGGGCTTCTTTTGTAATTCTAGAACATTTTTTTTAATTTCACGACGAACACGTGCAAAAGTTTCTTTAGGGTCTCTGTGTGCTCCGCCCTTCGGTTCTTCGATAATTTGATCTGCAATTTGAAGGTTTCTTACTTCAGGTGCAACAAGTTTTAGGCTTTTTGCAGCGTCTTGCGCTTTGTCGGAACTTCGCCACAAAATTGCAGCACATGATTCTGGCGAGATCACGGAATAGATAGAGTATTCGAGCATCATCAAGTGATCTGCAACTCCAATAGCAAGTGCTCCACCTGATCCGCCTTCACCAATAACAACAGAGACAATCGGTGTTCTTAATTCGTTCATAACCATGATGTTTTTGGCAATCGCTTCGGCTTGACCTCTTTCCTCTGCACCTACACCCGGATAAGCACCCGGTGTATCAATCAATGTTACAATGGGAAGGTGATAGCGATCTGCAATTCTCATGACTCGAAGTGCTTTGCGATATCCTTCAGGTCGACACATGCCAAAGTTTCTTTGAACTTTTTCTTTGGTTGATCGGCCTTTTTGTTGCCCTATGAGCATCATAGGAATTTGATCAATTTTGATAATGCCACAGATCATTGAAGAATCATCTGCATAGTTTCGATCGCCGTGCAGCTCTTCAAATTCATCAAATGCGTTTTCAATGTAGTCTATTGTGTATGGGCGCTGTGGATGGCGGGAAAGTTGTGTTCGTTCCCAAACTGTTAATTTTGAAAAAATGTCATTGGTTACGGTTTCGACCTTTTTTTCAAGACGTGCAAGTTCTTCTTTCAGATTCATGCTCTTATGATCTGAAAGAGCTCGAAGCTCCGCAATTTTGGTTTCGAGTTCTACAATGGGTTTTTCAAATTCTAAATACATCATAGATTCTGTAAGTCCTGTATATAACAGGAAAGTTCTTCAAAAGCATGTTCAAAATGACTGGTAAGAGGTGCAAGTTGATTACGTATCCAAGTCATTTGCCGTTTTGCGTAATTTCTTGTTTTTTGTTGGGTCAAAGCAATGCATGCATCGAGCGTAGTCTCACCTGCAAGGTATTGAAGAACTTGTTGATATCCTATGGTTTTGGCAAGTCGACTTTTCGCATCAGGAAACATTTGAAGTATATTTTTTGTTTCTTGTACCAGACCTTGTTCAAACATATCTAAAACACGTTGATTCATACGTTCATAAAGCAGGTCTCTAGGTCCAGAGATGGTAAGATAGTGGATGGGGTAGGGTAACGTTGTTTTTCTTTCCTCTTGCCAAACTTTGCTTGGTACATGGCCCATTTCAAGTAAAAAGCCTGCGCGAGAAATGCGGTAGTGGTCATGTGGGTGCAATTGGTCTTTAAGTCCAGGATCTTTACTGATGATCCAGTCAAACGCACTTTTTAGATCTTCGTATTCTTTTGTACCGGAGGGAAGGTGAGATGTAGGCGTTGTAAATGCTCGAATGTAAAAACCTGCTCCACCGACCAATAAAGGTAATTTGCCGCGAGAAAAAATTTCTTCAACATGGTTCAGTGCTTGTTTTGCAAATTGATGTGCGCTGTATTTTTCATTAGGCTCACAAATATCAAACATATGATGAGGAACAGTTTCTCTTTCTTTAAGACTTGGTTTTGCTGTGCCAATGTCCATATGCTTAAAAAATTGATAAGCGTCAGCGTTAATAATTTCTAGGTCAAATTTTTTTGCAAGCTCAATGGCGGTTTTGGATTTTCCTGTTGCTGTAGGTGCAATCAGTATGAAAATGGGTTTTTCTTTGGTCATACTTTACGTTGAAAAAGTTTTTCTAATTCGGAAAGACCCATTGTCAAAAAGGTAGGGCGTCCATGTGGGCAATAACTTGCTAGATCAAGTTGATCCATATCCTGTAAAAGCTTCTCTATCTCATGGGATGACAACCGGTCATGGGCTCGAACCGCACTATGGCAGGCCATCGTACTTAATATATGGTCAATTGCATCTTGTGCTTTTGTAGGAAGTTCGTCCTTCTGTATTTGTTCCACTAGTTCAAAAATTAATGTTTCAATATTTTCTTTAGAAAAGAGTTCTGGAATACTGCGAATTAAAATTTCATCTTCTCCAAAAATCTCATACACAATGCCAAGCGTGTCGAGTTGTTCGCTGATACTTTGTAAGCTTTCAATTTGAGATGGTGACAGAGTAATTGTAACCGGAATTAATGTTTGTTGTGAGAGTTTTTTTGTTGTTTTGTACTGCGTTTGGTATTTCTCAAATAACACACGCTCATGCGCTGCATGTTGATCAATTAAGACCAATTCATTGCTGTTATTACAAACGATGTAGGTGCCATCAAGAACAGTCAAAAACGACAAGCTTCCAAAGTAGCCCAAAGTTGTATTTGTAGTTGTTTCAACCGATTGCTCTTTGGGTTCATAGGTGAGGTACGAAGGGCGAGAAAGTTGTGAGGGAGCTTGAATTTTTGTTAGTTCTCTCTGGGTAGGCGCAAAGCTCATTGTTTTGGGTTGAAAAACAAACCGATGATTTGCAAGTGTTCCTTTAAGATTTGATGAAATCGCTTCTTGTATCATCTGAAATAAAGTTTGCGTGTCTACAAACCGTACTTCTGATTTGGTTGGATGCACGTTTACATCAAATAAATCTGGCGGCATGGTTATGAATAGAAAAACATACGGGTATTTGTTTTCCAATAGAGTCGTGCGGTAGCCTTCATAAATGGCCTTGGTTAGTGCGCGATCAGAAACCCATCGGTTATTCACAAATATCCAAATTTCAGAAGGTCTATGCAGTGTGTTCTTTGCATTTGAAGCAAAGCCATGGACAGAAATGGGGCCTTTTTGAGACGTAAAAGCAATTAGTGAATCCGTTATATTTTTTTGGTACAGTTGCGCAATTCTTTCTTGATACGATGAGCAAGTAGGTAAATTAAGGACAACTTGATGTTCTTTTTTCAATACAATATGGATTTCAGGATGTGCAAGTGCAATTTTTTTGCAGGTTTTTTCAATGTGTGAAAATTCCGTGGTTTTGCTTTTTAAGAATTTTTTTCTTGCAGGAACATTAAAAAATAAATCCTTCACTATGACAGTGGTTCCATCTTTGGAAGCTGCTGGCTTAATTTCAGGAGAAGTATTCCCATCGGCACGCAGTTCAAGGCCTTCTTGATATGTTTTGGATTTGGTAATGATTGCAAACTTTGAAACGGATGAAATACTACTCAATGCTTCCCCTCGAAAGCCATTGGTTTGAATTGAAAGCAAATCATGATCAGTGGTAATTTTTGATGTAGCATTTTTAACGACAGACAGAGGTAGATCTTGAGGTGTGAAACCAATACCGTTGTCTACAACTTTAATCTCACCCATGCCACCCTCAGTGACAGATACTTCTATGATTGTGGCAAACGCATCCACTGCATTTTCCATCAATTCTTTGACAATTGAATAAGGCCTTTCAATGACTTCGCCTGCAGCAATTCTACGAACAGTTTCATCAGATAAAATGTGGATGGAGGGTGTTATTTGCACGATGGAATATGGTTATGAAAGACTTATTGTGTAGAGTCAAGCCTTAAAATGTAGAGCCGTTTTACGCTCTTTCCACTTTATTGCGGCCTTTGGCTTTGGCGTCGTATAGTGCATCATCGGCCTTTTTAACAAGCTCAGTTTCATTGGCAATACTTTCAGTGACGGTTGAAACGCCAATGCTTGTCGTGACGCTAATGCGATCACCTTCATACGTAAAATTGGCGTGTTCTACGATTGAGCGTAATTTCTCAGCCAAAAGCATTGCATTGTCAATTTTGATTTCAGGAAGCAAAATCGCAAATTCTTCCCCACCGTAACGACCGAAGAAATCTTCTTTACGTAAATTTCTTGATATGAGTGAGGCAACATTTCGAAGAATAAAATCTCCAGCAAGGTGACCATATGTATTGTTGAGTTTATGGAAGTGGTCCAAATCCATCAGTATGAATGATAATTCACGGCCATATCGTTTGGCACGACTGAACTCTTCTACCAACTTGGCTTGAAAAAAATTTTTGTTTAGAATTTGTGTCAATCCGTCAATCGTAGCAAGGCGGTAAAGTTCTTTATGGTACTTATGTTCAAAATTAGACCCACTAATGAATTTTAAAATAGAATTGCCCACAAGAATAATGTCACCATCCGACAGTTCTTGTATTTCTATTCGTTTGGTGTTGACGAAAGTGCCGTTTGTTGAACCAAGATCCTCAATAACAAATTTTTTCTGACGACGATAAATTTTTGCATGTTGTCTAGATACATTATCTTCAGCAACAGTGATGTCACATTTTGAAGACCGACCAATCATGATGATTTCATTTTTTTTAATTTCAAAACGCTTTCCAATATTATTGCCATGTAAAACAATAACAGATGCATTTTCATCATCACTTCCATCATCCATTTTGATTTCGTTTTTGTGTTTTACAACAGTAGGTTCATCTGTAACTTCTGAGTTATCGCGAAAGTCTACGAATTCTTTTTTGTAGAGCTCAAAACAGTCTCGGCAAATTTTTTCGTTATTTTGATTCCATTCAGGATGTTGAAGCTTGATAAAGTTTGAAATGGCTGGATTGTTTCGAAGTTCAAAGACGACCTCGAACCCGTATACATCCAATCCACATATGGGGCACTTTTCGTTCATGTAAAAAAGGTAAGTAATTTAAAATACTTATATATCTATAGTATACGTTTGAACCTTAGGTCTTGTCAACAACTCGTGATTTTGACTATAGTAGGGGCGTGAAGCAGTATAAAAAAATGTATGCCAAAAGATCAAGAACCATGTTGCCTTTGTCTAAAAGTGTATCCATGGTTGAAAATCTTTTTGAGACTGTTGAACTGAGAAGAAAGTGGTCTTCTGTTGTTGGAGAAACCTTATCCCAAAAAACCTATGTCAAAAAATTTGAACAAGGAAAGTTGATATTGGGTGTTGAGCATTCTGGATGGGCGCAGCAATTAAATATGATGAAGAAACAATTGATCGAAAAAATTTCGCTTCAAACCACATTGGCGATTAAAGATATCACTTGGGTTTTTGAGACAAATATTCCTGAAATTAAACAGTACGATGTAAAGCCAGTACGCAATAAATTTAGAAAAGCGACTTCAAGTAATGCACAGGATTCTCTTCACGATATTTTAAAACGTGTTCGTGATTTATCAATCGATCTACAAAAATAATTTACGGTTTTTGAATTACTTTGGTTAGCAGGTTCCATATGCCTAGGAGCTTTACGAGCAGTATGTATACAAAGATTGCAGCCAAAAGTGTAATGCTTACGTGGAGAAGTTTGTAAAGCTCACTTGGTTGGGTAGAAGTAAAAACATAGTGTGAGATCAAAAAGACAACAAAACCCATAAACGCAGATATAAGTGTTACTTTTGCAAAAAACACGATGGAAGTTTTATTTTCATAGCCACCAAATTTGATAGAAAAATAAAGTGTCAAAAGTGTAAAGTTGACAAACATACCTAGAGAGGTTCCTAGTGCCAACCCCCAATGCCCCAGTGTTTTGTAGAATAGAACAGAAAATAAAATGTTAATGGCTATGCCTGTAAGACTTGCCGTCATGGGAATGTTTGCAAGCTTGTGTGTGAAAAAAATCGGTCCCTTTACTTTAACACCAGCATAAAAAGGAAGTCCAAGTGCAAAGAACTGTATCGCTTTGGCTGTCATGATTGTATCAAAGGGCGTAAACGCTCCTCTTTCAAACAAAAGTGCAATAATAGGCTCTGCCATTACCCACAAGCCAACTGCGCATGGTATGGTGAGTAACCAATTGAGTTTCATTGCTTGGTTGATGTTTTGATGAAAAGCCTGTGTGTTGTTTTGTGAAACATCTTTTGAAGCTTGCGCCAACGCTACAACACCAATTGCAACCCCGAAAATGCCTATTGGTAACTGCATAAGTCGAAATGCATAACTTAACCAACTGGGCGCGCCTTCTTCTAAGAGTGATGCAAGAATAGTGTTAACCAAGATATTGATCTGTGCGCCTGAAAGTGCAATGACAGCAGGCCCCATTAAAAAAAGCATTTCACGGACGCGTTTGTTGGCAAAAACTTTTTTAAAGCTGGGAAGAGGGACGCGACCGCTTCGGACAAGGGGTGGTACTTGTACCCACCATTGCGCAAGTCCACCCAAAAGTGTGCCCACAGCCCAAATGATAACAGCGGTTTCATTTTTATAATCTCCAAAATAAATAAAGACCCCGCCTGCAATGGATAAAAAATTAAATAAGATAGGAGCGATAGAAGGGTAGGTAAATGATTGATGTGCGTGATGAATACCCATCATCACAGCACCTAGGCTTACAAAAAACAAAAATGGAAACATGATTCGGGTTAAAAGAGTTGTGAGTTCAGCTTTTCCTGCGATATCTGCAAAGCCGGGCGCTGTAAAGCGAACAACCTCAGGGGCAAAGTAAATGCCCAAAACTACGATGGTTCCAACAACCATAATAAGTAAGCCCATCAATTTTGATACAAGTGCCATGCCTTGTTTGGGTGAATCTTGATGGATGGTACGGGTCAGGGTAGGTACGAATGCGTTTGAGAGCGCCCCTTCCGCCAGAAGGTCTCTAAACAGATTGGGTATTCGATACGCAATCACAAAGCAATCCGCAAAGAATCCTGCCCCAATCATTGCCGCAAACATTTGGTCTCGAATGAGGCCAAAAACACGACTGATCATTGTTAGGCCTGAAACTTTACCAGCATTGCGAAAAAGCGATCTCATGGGTGTTTACGATATCATGATCCACTTGATCAGGATAGACAAGGATGAATACTAAATTCTCTTGTCAACCTCCCTATTTTTGGTAGGTATGGGCCTATGATGAAACACGTAAATATATTTGTAGCGATTGTAGGTTTATTTTCTTTGAATCTTGCATATGCCAACCACACTGTATGTAAATCTGGTTCAACAGAGAGACATGTTGAAGTGGTTTCGACAAATGCAGACACTGGTACACCTTGTGAAGTGAAGTACACCAAAGATGGTGAAGCTTCCACACTATGGAGTGCACAAAACGATGCAGAATATTGCAAAGCCAAAGCACAAGGCCTTGTTGACAAACTTACTTCTGCAGGCTGGAACTGCGGTGCTCAGGATCACGCAGCAGCAAATGATGCTTCTGATAACGCAGCTGAGGCTGTAAAAGCAGACGCTTCTAAAAAAGATGTGAAGCAATGCGATTCTAAAAAATGCAGCAAAGACAAGCCTTGCAAAAAATGTAAGAAAGCAAAATCTTGCGATAAATGCAAAGATGGCAAAACTTGTGAAAAATGTAATGCCATGAAGAAAGCAGAAGAAGCAAAAGACGGCGCTGATAAAATGGATGCAAAAGCAAAACGTGAAGCAAAAAAAGCAGAACGCAAAGCTAAACGTGAAGCGAAAAAAGCGGAAGCCAAAGCAAAAAAAGCAAAGGCTAAAGCTGAAAAAGATGCAAAAAAAGAAGTCTCTAAAGTAGAAAAAGAAGCTTCTTCAGATGCTGATAAAGCAAAAGACAAAGTTGAAGAATACAAAGAGAAAAAATAACTTCTACAATTGTTTAAATTAAATAAAAAAGGGCTCATTTTTTGAGCCCTTTTTTTATTTGGACTTCATGTATTCAACGTAGATACATCGATCAGATATGACTTTGATACCGTGATTCTGGGCTTTTGTTTCTGCCTTTTCATCTGTGATGCCCAGTTGAAACCATAAGAGCTCCACCCCACCTGCCTCGATGGCCTCCTCAACAACATCGATTATTTTTTCACTTCGACGAAATACGTTGACCATTTTTCGATACTCTTTCGGAACGTTTTGTAGCGTTTGAACAATGGGAATGTTAGCAATTGTGACATCTTTTGGGTACACGCCATACAATTGAAATCCAAATTCTTTCATATTCATTGAGATTCGGTGGCTGGTTTTGGAAGGGTCAGGGCTTAGGCCATAGACAGTGTATTGTGGGTAGTTTTTAAAGATATTGGGAAATTCAGATGCATGTACGTTCATGCAAATAAGCATAGGGATATTTTATGTGTATGAAAAGGAATCTTTATCGCTAACTTTATCTATCGTGTGAACTGGCGTATAGTTAGGGCTCTTTATCAGTTATATGAGATCTCTAATTGCATATTTTTGTAAAAAACCGCTGGTTGTAAACGTCATCCTGTTTTTTGTTATTTTTTGTGCGGGAGTTCTTTGGACCAAGATTGGCAAGGAAGAACTGCCTGAATTTTCTATGAATTTTTTGCGTTGTAACATCCCGTACCCCGGTGCTTCAGCGCAAGATGTTGAGCTTTTTATTTCAAAACCAATCGAAGAAAATCTCAAGGGTGTCTCTGGGCTCTATGAAGTTACTTCTACATCTTCCTATGGAGCAGCCTCATTCAGAATTACTGTTGATCCACACATTCGAGACTTTGCATTTCGAGAAAAGGTACAAGATATTAAAGAGGCGATAGAACGAACAGATCTGCCGCGTGAATCTGAAGACCCAATTTATTCCGAGTTTAACAGCGAAGAAAAGGCAATTATGGATTTGGGTTTGTATATAAAGGGTAAGAAAATCCTTCAAACCGAAGATCGTCAGCAGTTGCAGGCGTATGCACTAGCCTTAAAAAATAAACTTTTATCTCTGCCTGAAGTTAGTGCGATTCGACATTCTGGATACCGAAGGCCGGAAATCCAAATCGAACTAAACTCAGCCAAATTAGAAAAAAATCAAATTTCTGTCACAACTGTAGCAAATGCAATCACAAAAAGTCATGTACGTGTGCCTGCTGGTAATATGACAGATGTTCGTGAATCCGAGATTAGTTTGTTGGGTGAACTTCGGACCACCGAAGCGATTGATCAAACAATTGTCCAAAGCGGGTTTGGTGGGCAAAGAATTTTAGTAAAAGATCTTGGAAAAGCCCAACATGGATTTGAAAGAACCAATACTTTGTTAAAGGTGCAAGGCCATGAAGCCGTCATTTTTGAAATTCAGAAAAGCTCATCTTCAGATATTTTAACTGCACAGAAAAAGATCGTAAATTTTGTTGATCAGTATGAAAAAGAACATCATGAAAGTGGTTTTACGATTCATGTAATGGATGATGAATCCTATGATGTTCGTAATCGGTTATCTATCATCGGGTCTAATGGTATTATTGGTTTCCTTCTCATTGTATTTGTACTTTTTCTATTTTTAAATTTTTCAACAGGTTTTTGGGTAGCAATGGGTATCCCATTTTCTTTGGCCGTTACCTTAATCGGAGCGATGCTTTTAGGTTTTACAATCAACAACATGACATTGGCCTCAATTATTATTGTTCTTGGAATTGTTGTAGATGATGCAATTATTATTGCAGAAAAAATCACCCGTAAATTATCTGATGCGCAAGTAAATATTGAAAATGCAGTGGATAGTACGATGTCAGTGCTTAAACCTGTTCTTGCAAGTATTTTGACAACATGTGCAGCCTTTATACCGTTGTATTTTTTTACTGGAAGGTTCGGGTTGTTTGTAAAATATATACCCACGGTTATTTTTTTGATGCTTTTTGCAAGCTTGATTGAATCCGCATTTATATTACCCGTTCATATGATTCATCCACTACCATTTACCAAGTATTTTAAAAGAAGCTCAGAGTATATCGGAAGAGTAAGAACGAAATTTGTTGGCAGTGTAGAGCAAAAATACCATCGTTTTCTTTCCTCCGTATTGCCATTAAAGAGCCTTGTATTTTTGTTATTTATAATCATGCTGGCTTTGTCTGGGTATTATTCTGTAACCAAGATGAAGTATGTTATGTTTCCGCGAGAAGAAACAACTGAAATTGCAGTTCGTGTTACAGGGCCTGAGGGGATCAACCGATATCAAATGTCAGAGCTTATTACTCCTCTTGAACAAATGTTTTTAGAAGATGATCAAAAAATAGTTGAAATCGTTCGTACTTCTATCGGTCAAAGTAGAAGGGGTGGAGAAGTCAAAGAGAACGAAGCATCTTTGCGTATTGAGCTTGTTGCTCCTGATCAACGAGATGTTTCATTGAAAGACATATTGCCAATTTGGGAGGAAAAAGCAAAAGCTATTCCAGGTCTTGCAGAAGTAAGAATCCTTAAGAGTTGGTGGGGATCAGACAGTGGAAGTCCGATTGAAATTGAGGTGCAAGAAAACAACGACGAGCTTCGAAACGATATCGTAACAAAACTAGAGAGCGCACTTCTTTCCCAACCTGACGTAACACACGTTGAAGTTGAACGTCCTGTCACAAAGCAACAGTTTAAACTTAATGTGGATAAGGCAAAGGCTTCAAGGTTGCAAATAGATATTAGTGAAATGGCATCCAGTATTCGATCTTATGTTGAAGGAAATATTTTATATACGCTGATTGATGGAGACGAAGAAGTGGACGTTCGTCTAACGAGCCAAGCAAACGATAAGCAAACGATTGATAAAATACTGCAGCTCTATACATCAAACAACGATCAGTATTTAGTTCCAATTGGGAACGTTGTAACTGTTGAAACAGTTGAAAAGCCAGCCAACATTGTGCGGGCAAATTTTAAACGAACCACTAAAGTTTATGCTGATATGTCTGAAACAAAAACTTCTACACCACTAGAAGTTGCGCAAGCGTTAGAAAAGGACGTGTTTCCAACACTAACAAAGGGCAATCCAACAACTTCGTTTCAATTTAGAGGAGAGATTGAGGATTCAAGAGAATCGCAAGGTGATTTCTTGATGTCGATAGGGTTGGTGCTCCTATTGATATACATGCTCTTGGTTTTTTTATACAACTCTCTTTTTATACCTATACTGATTGGTCTTATCATTCCATTTGGTTTTGTAGGTGTGATCTGGGCGTTTATGGCGCATGGAATGCTCACATATGGGTTTTTTGCGGTTGTCGGTACATTAGGTATGACGGGTGTTGTGATCAATGATGCAATTGTTATGATTGATTTGTTAGAGAGTGAAGTAAACAAATCAATGCCTCTTGATTTCGCCCATGTCTCGCGTGTATGTACTACACGTCTTCGCCCGATTATCCTCACTTCACTTACAACCGTTGCGGGTATTTTTCCTACAGCCTATGGCATCGCAGGATACGATTCAATCTTAGCTGAGATGATGCTTGCCATGGGGTGGGGACTTATTTTTGGAACCCTGATCACGCTTGTATTGGTTCCTTGTCTATATGTTGCATATTTTCAAATTGTTCAACGTTGGAATCGAGCAAGCGCATGAAAAGGATTATTTTTTTGTTCATTTTTCTTATCGTTGATTACGCACTGGCTGAAACTGTGACAGTAAAAGATTACTTGGAACTTCTTTTGCAAAGCGATGTTGAATATGAGCGTATTGTTAAAGACCTTGAAAAGAAAAATTATGTGGTCAATGCAGGCCTGCCAACAAAAGAGTTTCTTTTGGATGTGCAAAACGAATATGGAATTGTACTAGGCGATGGGCAAACCACATCAACATTGGGAACAAGTCTAAGTAAAGAATTCGTGCAAAGTGGAACAAGAGCGTCTGCATATTTTAATAAGAACAAACAAATCGGACGTGATGAAAAAACAACAGGAGTTCGTATAGAACAGCCGGTTTTATTCAATGCGTTTGGCTCAACCTCGCGGCTGACAAAAAATAAGCTTACACAAGAAGAGGAAATTATCTATCTTCAGGTTGTCCAAGCTTTTGAAGATTATGTTGAGAAAAAGGTCCAAGAGTATTTAGACTTGCAACTTGATTACGTAAAGCTTCAAGCTGCGTATGAATTAGAAAAACAAGCAAAGGTTTTGGAAAAAAACATTCTTGAAAAAAACAAAAGCAATATTGCAAGATCTCTAGATGTAGATCGAATTACATTGCAAAGATTAGAGGCCCAAGAATCTGTCTTGCAGACGCAAACTAGTTTTGAAGATAAGCTTCGTGCAATCGGTCAGGTTATTGGTCGAAGTTTACCGCCTGACGTTGTAATAACAGAGGTGCAAAACTTTGAATCTGATGTACAAACCATACCGTCGTTGGTGCAATCATCACGCACGCTTGAGATTGCAAAAAAACAAACGTTGATTTTAAAAGATCAGGCACTGCTGCAAAAGCGAGGACTTGTTCCTGAACTAGATTTAGTTTTAGGCTTTAACCGTGATGAATCTACCCGTTTTAATGTTTCAGCAGATCGAAATGAGTTTGTGATCGGATTTGATGCTTCTCTTCCCTTAGGAGACTCTCAAGGAAAAGCCCTTTTAAAAACAGCCTCTTTAGAAGCAAGCATTGCACAGATGGATGAGATGCTACTACAGCGAAATATAGAAATTGAGCTTGCGACCCTTCGATCTCAAATTGAAAAACAAAGAAAATCTGTTGATATCGCAAAAGAAAAGTCAAAGCTGTCTGAACGTATCGCTAAAGAAGAAATTAAAAGATACAACAGAGGGCAGATCGATATAGAGCAACTTGTCGATGCGCAGTATCAGAGAGCGCAACATCAATTTGCGATGATTGAGTCAAGTGTGACGCTTTCTAAACTCATCTTTCAATGGAAAAATCGTACAGATCAGCTCCTAAAAAAGGAAGATATCGCAAGGCTTCAATAACAGTAAACATATTCATAGGTTATAGGTAGATGTTCCCAGAAAAATGCGCTTGTTAGAAAGCCAGTCTTTATATTACAATGTGCACATGAGAAAGTCGTTTTTTTACCTTTTTGTTTTGATGGGTTGTTTGGTTTTTTCTTCTCAACAAGTATGGTCGCAGCAAAAAAACCTTCTTCAAAAAAGTGTTCAAGCGAATATTGCGGGAAGAGATTTTACATTTATTACCATGCAAGATCCTGAAGTGACAGATGCCAAGTGGCATACCATTGTTGTTATTGATTCTTCATATAAAAGTGGATTTCGCAAAAATGCTTCATCGCATCCTTGGTTTAAGACTGATAATGTAACGTGCAATATGCTTTCCTACCTTCGTGAATGGCTTACAGAAGCTGACAATGGTGTAAATGGGAAGTTTACCAAAGATCACATGCCCCTTGCTGGTGCAGAATCACAAGCCATGGCAGTCAATTCTATTGCAGACAAATATTATGAAAAAGATTGTCCTGAGTATAATGAAACAGTCTGCAATCGTGGTGGGCATAAAGTAAACGTTTGTCAGGATTTAGAAAGTTTACGCGTGTTAAGCCTTGGTATCAACAATGAGGCGATGCAACAGTCCAAAACAGGTTTGAAGGGGAAAAGATACTATTAAGGTATTGCAACGAGAAATACGTATTATTCGTAATTGTGAAAGGCAGTAAGATGAAAAAGTTTTTTAT
>JAGRAZ010000047.1 GCA_020434345.1 Bdellovibrionales bacterium | reverse complement strand
GCTTGCAATTTTAGAAAGCTAGGCGTATAACCCCCCAATCATTTGATCAAGGTCCGCTGTGAGGAGCCACTCATAAGACCCATAAAAAATGGAGGAATATATGGCATTAGGAATTCTTGGCCTTAAAAAAGGCATGACTCAATACAATGATCCAACACTTGGACGAATCGCGGTTACAGTTGTAGAAGCGGGTCCATGCGTTGTATTACAAAAGAAAACAGTTAAGACAGATGGTTACACAGCTGTAAAAATTGCTTTTGGTGAAAAGAAAGCCAAAAACACAAGTAAAGCTGCGCTGAAAGATTTTGAAAAAGTTGGTTCAACACCAAAGCGATACGTTCGTGAATTTCGTGTTACAGAGGAACAGCTTGCAAAATTTGAAGTAGGCAAACCTGTAAACATCATGGACGTATTTGAAGAAGGACAAATCATTGATGTGAGTGGTAAGTCCAAAGGTCGTGGTTTTACCGGTGTTGTGAAAAAATGGGGCTTCAAAGGTCAAATTCGAACACACGGTACACACGAGTTTTTCCGTCATGGTGGTTCTATCGGTCAAAACGCTTGGCCAGGACATGTTGATAAGAACAAAAAAATGCCTGGTCACTATGGTTATGATCGTGTCACAACATTGAACCTTAAAATTGTAAAAATTTTAGCAGATAAAAACGCAATTTTGGTTTCTGGTGCAGTACCAGGAAGCAAAAATGGAATGGTTGAGTTACGACACTCAATTCGTTCTTAATGATTTTTTTTACTGGCATTTAAAAAATCATAGAAAGGGCAGGGGTTAAACCCTGCCCTTTTTTATGTTCGAATTTTTTACCTAACTCCAGTTATACGATACAATCATCTCCACGCTATGCGCACCATCTCTATTGTACTGTTATTGTTATGTGGAAGTGTTCCAACACTTTTTGCCAAAGATAAAAACCCCTTTATGGAGTTTGATACCAAGGATTCTACCACGCGTTCTTCAGGTACTATTTATCCCATGCATCCTAAAGGTGCAGTAGGTCTTTTTCACACCTACTCAGCTTTGAAACAAGACCCGTCACCAAAAACCTTTGGTGTTGGGTTTATGGGCAATTACTATTTGCTCAAGGAGTTTCCTGTTGCGGGTGCAATTACAGAACGTTTTGAAGGTGGCTTTTTTGTAAACTACACGCCCATAGAATACCTTGAGCTTTTTGGGGCAGTGGGCGTTGTAAGTACCAATAACGAACCCCCAGCCAATCCGCTCTTGCGACAAATTCCAAATTTTGATTTTGGTGCAAAGCTTACGCTGCCAGTTATGAGCCAGCTGTATGCGGGGCTTGTGTACCATGGCGAGTTTCGAAACAATGTTTCCAATATTACAAATTCCACATCCGCACTGAACCATGAGATTTTGGCCGTAGCTACCTATGACATGACCAGTTCAATTCCTGTTCGTGTGCATCTCAATGCAGGTTACCGAGTGGACAACAACGTTCGGGTTGCGCAGACGGGTGCAGACGCACGTGTTACCAATGTTACTCGAGCCTATTCAGATAATGCGATTTTGGTCTCATTAGGGGCAGAGTATGTGCTTGATTGGGCTTCATTCTCGCTTGAGTATTCTCTTGATTCCATCAGTGGGCAGGGCTTTTCTGGAAGTCCGCAGCGTGTAAGTTTGGGTGGAAGATTTTACCCAACGAAAGATCGTGATTTTGGTTTCACTGTCGGTTCGGATATTGGAACCTCAAGTGCTGATGCAACGACAGCTGGAGTGTACAAAGAAGCAAACTATTCATTTTATCTCGGAATCAATTATCTTTTTGGTTCTTCATCACCCAAAGAAGAAGGCTTTTCAACAAGTTCAGATCAAGTTTTTGACTCACCAAAAAAACAAAGTAATCAGACTTCAACCAAATCTGGTAGAACCGGTACAATTATTGGATATGTAACAGACATTGAAACTGGCTCACCTGTAGAAGGTGCACGTATCCAAACATGCAAAGAGGGTGTGATTTTAATGACAACAGCTTCGGGTAGTTTTCAATCACCCGAGCTTCCCGAAGGACCTTGTGCAATTACTGTTGAGCATCCATCGTTTAAAGCCTATCAAGACCAAGTTAATGTTACCGCAGGGGTAAACAGTCCATTTGACTTCGGACTTTTACAATCCCAAAGTGTGCAAGGAGCTGTTGCAACGCCAGCGCCTGTACAACAAGCTCCAGCACAAACGGGTGTAAGAATTGTGGCAAGAGATCAAAATGGAGAACCCATTGCGGCACAAATTTACTTTGCCAATGATATGTCACGTGTCCCATTGATGTTGCCGGATACTGGGCAAAACACATTTCAATTGGCACCCGGACCCTACGAGCTTTTTGCCAAGTATAAAAACCAAGAATCCTACACGCGCTACATATTGCTCAAAGAGGGCGAAGAAATGTATGTTGAATTTACATTTTCAGGTGAGCCCAAAAAAGTAACAATCTCAAAAGACAAAAAGAGCATCGAGATTTCTGAAAAAATTCAATTTGAAATTGGTAAAGCAATGCTTACATTTAACTCACAAAAAATTGTTGAAGAGATTGCGAGTGTAATGCTCAGACACAAGGAGATTGAGCTTGTTGAGATTGCAGGTCATACGGATAATGTTGGGGATGCTACATACAACCTCAAGCTTTCGCAAGAGAGAGCAGATGCTGTGAAGGCAGAACTTACCAAACTTGGTATTGATGAGGCTCGACTTCGTTCTGTAGGCTATGGGGAAGATTTCCCAATTGCGGATAATGAGACTGAAGAGGGCAAGTACCAAAACCGCCGCGTCGAATTCCGTATTCTTAAACGTAAAGATTAGCGTAAAAACCGTTTGTTTTTTGATCGACGTGTCCGAATATCGACATCTTTAATACCCTTATATTTGATTTAAGGCCGTTTTACTCTTGGCACAAGGCTTGCCATATCCATCATGAACCAAACGAAAGGATTGATGATGGAAAAGATTATTCAAAGAGTTAAGTTTTCAATTTTTAACATGGGCAACTTTACAGGAAGGGCCAGTCGAACAGAGTATTGGACCTACATGCTCACAATGGGCACGCTGGTGTTGGGAACATTGTTCTTGCTTGGAATTTTATCCATAATTTTTCAAAACCCAGTGTTTTTAAGTTTTTACTTAATCATTGGACCTGTTTTCCTGATTTCGCTTATTCCGTGGGTTGCGTTATGTGTTCGTCGCATTCATGATGCTGGGCAAACAGGGTGGCTGGTTTTGCTTGCATTTGTTCCAGTTTTGTCTGTGGTCCCTGTCATTCTTAGCTTTATTCCAAGTGCAAAACCTAACAAGTGGGGCGACGGGCCAGCTGAGATTGCCGAGATCAATGAATTTAGCGCGTTTTCTTTTCAATTCGAGAATTTATAAGGAGATCAAGATGAAAAAACTTTTACTTACGGCATTTGTATTGATGGTGGCTGCAACAACAACAGCCAATGCACAAAACAAAACACATGAATTCAAAAATGGTCAATTGATCATTTATTCACAAAATCAACATGATGAAAGCTTTGACAATGGTTTATATAAAGGGTTGCGATTGCCAGTAGTTGTAAGGGAAGAGTCTCAGTTTGATCATATTGGCAATGCTGAAGTTCTTGTGTCTTTTGTATCTAAAAATATCAAGGATCATGATGGGCATATTCTTGTGCCTAAAAACACAAAAGTATATTCCTTGGTTGAATTTAATAATCGTAATGAATTTAGTGATCGAATTAGTGTAACTTCTTCTTTGCTAATTTTGCCTGATGGTAAAAAAATTCAATTTAAAGGGTACGGGCGTACTACAAACAACCAGAAGTTGGAAGACGAACCTTTTAGAAGCAATTCAAAAAAGAAATTATTTGCACGTCGAAAAGTAGGCAGGGCAATCAATCGTGTTGGTTATGAAATGAGTGGAAGTGGAAACTTCGCCAAAGAAACCGTTGCAGGTGCTGTGTCCGATGGCGGTGACATTGTAGAAGAAAAAGGTGTAAGCAATAATTATGAGTACAGAATCAAGAAAGGATTTACATTCGATATCGTTGTGGATGGATCAACACAGGCAGCATCCCCAGATGGATGTGACTACGAAGATTATAAAGTTACATTATGAAGAACATAACTTATTGATATTAAAGTGTAATTGAATGTGTTGTTAAAATATGGTATTATAAAAGTATGAAAAAAAATACCAAATCAAGTATCACATTGCCCAAAGAAGAACTCAAGGAAGTTAAGCTTTTGCAAAAGAAGCTTAATATCAAAACCAAGGTAGAGGTGATTCGACGTGGGCTCAAGTTGCTGAAAGAATCTACGGATAGAGAGCTTTTGCGAGAAGAGTTTAAAAGAGCATCTCAAGAAGTATTGGGTCAAACCGAAGAGTTTCTGAGAGACCATGATCACCTAACAGGAGAGAATTTGTAATCTATGAAAATCGAGCATGGATACTTGTACCTTGCGGATTTGAATCCAAGAGTGGGTACAGAGGCGGGAAAAGTAAGGCCAGTACTTGTACTTCAAAGTGATTTGTTAAATGAAATAGGTCATCCATCGACATGGGTGTTGCCATGTACTACAAAACTTACAGGTGGAAATATTCTTCGTGTTGTTTTGCCAAAAAACATTGCAGGTAATTCACAGATCTTTGAGGTGATGATTGATCAGAGTAAGTCCATCGATAACAAGCGATTTTCAAAAAAACTAGAACAAATTTCTGCGCAGCTACTTCATGAAGTAAAACAAAAGCTCAAATTATTAGGCGATCTGTAAGTAATCTCAGCGCTACAACATAAGTTCCGTATCTCTTTGTTTTTATTGAGAAGGTGTGCAAGGTATGCGACAATAGAAACGCGGCATACGCGCATTTATTTTTAATTATTTCAAATACTTACATGGAACATCCGTTTTTAGAATTGCTTGAAGGGGATAAGCGCAAAATCAAGCGAATTATTTTGCCCAAGCCCGTACAAACCACATTGCATTATTTTGGGGAAGAAATTCCTGTGCAGTTGGTGAACTACTCCTTTTCCGGCATGGGTTTGTATATTCCTAGCGAGTATACAAAGGATGAAAAAGTCATTTTGGCAGAATCTAAACTGATGTTTCCACAAACTGAATTTATGGGTCACTTGGTATACCAAAAGCGAAAAGATAATCAGGTCATCCAAGTAGGCTTTGCGTTGCCTCGTGAAGAAAAAAGTAGATATCTTTTTAAGCTCAATGATCCAGATTGGGACGAAGTAAGCGATGTAGAGACTGTTAAAAATATTTACACAGACCTGACACTAATTCCCTTTAAGTACAAAGTAGAAATTTTTCAAAACAAGTCGGCCATTAGTTTTTATCCAACCAAAATGACTGATAGTGGAACATTGATTGGTGAATTTGACCAAACCATTCAAGGTAAGGTACAGCTTGGGGAAGCCTACTGTAATTTTGATTTGTTTCAGACCTACCATGTATTTCAGACACAAGTTCTTAAGCTAGATGATAAGAATGTAGAAATTCGGCTTTCACCTAAAGTATATCGACTCCTTCGACGTGAGACGTTGCGTGTCGAAAAGAAAGAACGTGACTATGAATTGAAAGTCACGTTGACATCTAAAATTCTGGATCAGGAATTTATTGATGATCAGGTGTTTGATTATTCTGAGCATGGCATTTCGTTGATTGATACAGAGGGCAAGTATGCATTCCCCAAGGGTATGCCAATTGAAAAGATCACTGTGGATATCAAAGATCAAGGCACGATTATGGGAGAAGGGGTTGTTCGAAACTATGTTTGGAACCCTGAGCTCAAAAAGTATGTGATTGGACTCCATTTTATTAAAGGTGGTGAGCCCAATATTACAAATTGGAATAATTTTATTTTAAAAGCACGATATCCTACACTAGATTTTCAATATAAAGATGAGGATCATAAAAAGATTTGGGACTTGTTTGAATCAAGTGGGTATCTTGATTTAAAAGCGAGAGATGAATTTGATGATGTTCGAGAGTGGACACGTGAAACATGGAAAAAGCTTTCTGAAACTGGAAGTAAGTTTTCGAGAAGAATAAAAATCGAAAGCGATAACCATATTGTTGCACACCTCCAGATGGATAGGATGTTTCCTAATACTTGGTACTTGCATCACCTAGCGATTGATCCAAAGTCGAATAAAACTATTGGTAAGGATATCTATTTTGTTTCTACAGACGTGTTTTTTGGTGAAAAATCAGAGTACTTATTAACTCTCACAGAGTTGTCAAAGAAATGGAATCAGAAGAATTATTATGACTTTATCAAGCAATACCCCAATCCAAGTTTTCATGACCTAGAAAAATTTCATCTTTTTGAAATTAATATTCAAGATTTTTCAAATTATCCGTCAAAAACCAATTACGATATCAATTTTGCGGATAAGTATGAGCTAAAATACATTCAAAAATTTCTAGAAAATAATTCCTCTGACCTACTGTTTAAGGCTTATAGCTATGATGATGATTTTGAGCTTTTAAATTTTAAAAAAGAATTGGCGCAACATGGAATTGAAAGAGATCGAAAATTTGTAGTTTTAAAAGAAAAAAATAAAATACTCGGATTTTCACAGCTTGAATCTTGTACAAGCGGTATAAATATTCTTAGCTATTTTGATCTTATTTATTTATTTTCAACCGAAGAAGTATCAGATGATAAAAAGTTAGAAGTATTCAAAAATTTAATAAATGAATCAACAAAATATTATAAGTCTAAAGGAAAAGATAAAATCACACTAACTGTTCATGGTTTTGAGCCAGATAAAATCAGTGCTAAGGGTGTAAAGTATATATGTGAAGACCTGCGATGGATAAGCTTAACATCACTAAGTAAAAAATATCAGTCCTTTTCAAAGAATTTATATGGACATATGTTGCTAAAAAGGGAATCAATTAGAGAAAGAATTAAAATTAAAAATGAAAAAAAATCTTAACTACATAATTGTATTTCTATTATTTTTGGTTTTTCTTCCAATTGCTGTTTTGAATATTAACCTTAAAAAGATTCATTCTAAAATTGAGATCGACTTGTCTAAAAATTGGTCATTTGAGCAATCTCCAAAGGATTTGCCAATTACATTTTTATCACAGAATAAAAAGCATGTGTTGGTAAATGAATTTACGTTTAATCATTTTGATAGTGATTTCTATCTTGTTTTAGGAAGAGTCGGAGACAAAGAAGAAGTTTATTTGAACGGTTGTGATTTAGGTTCATTTGGGGAAGTCAGAGATGGAAAGTTGGTTTCTTGGTGGTACGGTGCACTTCGCGTGCTTAAAATCCCTAGTGAATGTCTAAAAAGTCAAAATCAATTAATAGTTGAAATATCAAGTTTCTCGACTCTTCCGCAGGGTATATTTTCTTCTAAAGTTGGCATTTCAGGAGATAAATCATTGCTAAGCTTAATGGATGTTGATGATTGGATGAGATATAAGGTTATTTTTTCGTTTGCGATGGTGATACTTGCTATTGGCTTGTATTATTTTCTTGTTTTTATGCTGGTTCCGGGACGATCAAGTAATAAATATTTTTCACTTTTGTGTATTTCTTTGTCAGTTTTCTTGGCATTGACAAGTACAATTCCATACAGATACTTTGAGAATCAAACGCTTTTGATGTCGCTTAATTTTTTTACTGGAATATTGTCACTTTTTCTTTTGACCAAGTTTATCGGATTAATATTTAAAAATGATCATTTGGTTGTTAGAAAGATTTTTCTAGGTGTATCTTCTGTATTGTTTTTGTATTCTCTTTTTGAATGGAAATTTTCTGAAATTTCAAAAATATACTCTTACTGGTATCCCGTATTCATTGTTTATTTACTTGTGAATTTTGTTAGGTTATTTCTAATCAACTCAATTGAATTTCTTAAAAAGCAATACTTGTATCTTATGGGCTTTTGCGTTCTTATTTTTACACTGATTTTTGATGTACTTGCTTCCATCGGTATTATTAATTCACAATATCTTTTACCTTATGGATTTACCTTTATTCTTCTTGCATCAGCGATTGCGCTAGCCAAAGAGTATGCAGATGCGTTTTTATATGTTGAAGAACAAGTTAAGGAACGTACAATTGATTTAAATACGGCACTTGAAGAGCTCAAAAGCCTTGAAAAAATGAAAGAACGTTTCTTCGCCAATATTTCCCATGATCTTAAAACCCCTATTACAGTGGCCATGGGCGCTTTAGAAGATGCATCAGAGAAATTTGCGCCGATGATTGGAGGCGCGCTTGCACCTGCTGAACGATCCTTACATAAACTTCGTAGCATGGTTTCCAGCATTCTCGATTCTGTCAAGGCCGAGTCCGGCACGCTTTCGCTTACTTGGGAATCTGTGCACGTTACCAGTTTTCTTGATCTAATTGTTCAAGATGCACGTCTTTTGTGTAAAAGAAGCAATGTTGAGTTTTTGTATAACGAGCAAGGTTTTGAAGGTCTCTATGTCCCTATGGATCAAGATAAAATGCGAAGAGTTTTGGAAAATATTCTATCCAACGCCGTTAAGTACACCAAAACAACAGACAAAAGCATGAAAAAAATTCAAATTGTGCTTGAGACAGATCAATCCAATTTTCATATGTATGTGGATGACTCTGGCCTTGGTGTGCCTGAGGATGAACGTGAAAGGGTTTTTGAGCGCTTTGTCCAATCTTCCAAAACAGATTTGAAACAACATGGTGGTTCTGGGATTGGACTATCTTTTGTCAAGGAAGTTGTTGATTTGCACAATGGCGAAGTGACCATGGAAGAAAGTCAATGGGGAGGCTCACGCGTGCATATCATGTTGCCGCTTTCACAAAATGTGGCTTTGACCGAGTCACAAATTAAGATTGATGAGAAGATGTTAATGGGCTCACTGGATGTAGAATACCCACCCTCCAAGCCTGATAAAATTGATCCTACCAAGTGCACTGTGTTGACATGCGAGGACAACCCAGAAGTTGCACAAATTATTCATACGACGCTTAAAGATCGATACAATATTTATTTTGCAGAAAATGGCGAAGAGGGTTGGAAACTACTTCAGACCATTTCTCCTGATTGTATTGTGTCGGATATTCAAATGCCAGTCATGACAGGGATGGCATTTCTAGAAAAAATTCGAGAACGTCGTGAATATGATCATATTCCATTTATCTTTTTAACTTCCCTAGGCGCGGATCAGGATATTATTGACGGGTTTCGATTGGGCGCGATGGACTATATTGCCAAACCATTTCGAAAAGAGGTGCTGCGTACAAGAATTCTGGCACATATTGAACGCAAAATCTTTTTTGAACAACTCACACGCAGTGAAAAAATGTCAATGATTGGAACCATGTTTGCGGGTATCGCCCATGAAATGAAAAATCCTCTTCAGTCGCTTGTAAATAATCACGCGATGATTGAAAAAATTGTCAAAGAAAAGCGCTTTGAGGAAAAGTACGATGTGCTTGATCGCGCAATCCATGGTGCGGTCAAAAAAACAGAAAATCTCACACAGCTTATCTCAACTGTGAATGAATACTCCTCAGGCTCAGAAAACAAAAATAAAATGGATGTAAAACAAAAAATTGAAGATGCACTCATGCTTCTTGAAGCCAAGCGTAAAGAAAAGGATTTTATTGAAATTACCAAAACATTTCCTGAAAAAGAGGTGATGGTTGAAGGCTACAACAGTCTTCTTCAGGTGATGACAAACTTAATAGCCAATGCCATTGATGCAGTGGAAAAAACAACAGGCCATATTCACATTGAACTTTCACAAACTGATGACAAGGTAACTTTTTCTGTGAAAGATGATGGTATAGGCATTCCAAAGTCGATATTGCCTCATATTTTTGATCCATTTGTGACAACCAAGGACCCAAGCAAAGGCACTGGTTTAGGGCTTTTTATGACACGTACGATTGTAGAAGAACGCCATGGCGGTGACATCCATGTTGAAAGTCAAGAAGGCAAGGGAACGACCTTTATTATTACGATACCCAAAATCGCACCCGATCATGCGACCCAAGTTAAGCCTTTTCATAAATCAGTTTAAGTCGGTAATTTTGCAAATGTGATGCAGAACGTATTGATTTTGTAAGAAAATAAAAAATATTTTGTGCTTTGTGTTGTTCATTGTAGAATAATCTTCAAGGTAGGGATTTGCATGCAAAAAAGAGTAATGTTTATTAGTGGCTCAACGTGGGAAGCTGAACTTTTTATTGAGCGTTATACAGGTCAGACCCAAATTCATTGGGAAAATCAAAAAACTTTTCTGTATTGTCAGCCGCGTATTTTTGATCAGTTGCAGTGCATTTTTGTGGTTACTGGATTTGATGCATCCTACGCAAAACGAGCGCTGACAGATGCTTTAGAGCAATTTGAGTATGTAGATTATGTTGTTGGCCATGGATTTTGCTCAGGCCTTATCAAGCACTCTGAAGCAGGGGACCCTATTTGGACCAAAGAACTCATGTTTGCTTCGTACCCCGAGCATCTTCAGCAAACCCAACCCATGCCCAAAAGTATGCACCCAACGCCTGTCTGGACCAAGGTGCTGGCGTTAAAAAAATCGTTTCAAAATGTGATTGAAAAAGCTGCCGTGTATGCTTCCTCAAATATGGAAGTGATGGATCCGATTTGCGGTATTTGGTACAAGGTTTTGTCTTCTCAAGAAGTGTCATACTCCTTCATCAAGTCGATTCTTGATGGCGGCAATGAAATGGGTCCTGATTTTTACGCTTTTTTAGATGTGCAAGGCCAATTTGAATCACTCAAGGTGCTGAAAAAAGCACTTTCTCAACCCATGACAGGTATGGATTTGCGCGCACTCAAAAAACACCGTGGTAAGGAATTGAGCGAAAAATCGCATCAAATGATTTATACTTTATGTATGAATATTGCGAGTCAGACAGATGCCGCTCAAACTGCCATTGCAGGGTAGCACCTTACGAAGCTAAAACAAAAAGCGCAACCAACCAACAGTAGAACGAAAAATAGTGTAAATGACCTTGTCGTACCCATCGAAGTAAAAGGTTAAGAGAAAAATAGCCTGCAACAAAAGCTGAAACAAATCCAAATGAAAGTTGTACCCAAGGTAGGTTTTCTATGCTTCGGACTTCGATAACTTCAAGTAAGAGTGCAGCCAAAATAATCGGAATGGATATAAGAAATGCGTATTCGCCAGCATTTTTTCGATCAAGTTGTAAAAATAAACCGGTTGTTATGGTTGTCCCTGAACGGGATATTCCGGGTAATATTGCAAAGGTTTGCGCAAGGCCTAAAAGAACGGATTTTTTCCAACCTAAGGCGTGCGGTTCAATTTTTGGTTCAGGTTGAAGAAGTTTAGGGAGCCATAAAATTATACCTGTAATGATCAGACAGATTCCAACAACATCAAGGGAAGCAAATTGTTTTTCAAAAAAATCTTTCAAAAGAAGACCTAAGCATCCCGTGATAAAAGTAGTGATCATAATCCATAAAAACATTTTGATATTTTTTTGATTTTCAATGGTTTGATTAGATTTCTTATATGTAAGAAGGGAAGAGAACATGTTTACAACGCTTTTTCGTAGAACAATTAGCGTTGCACAAAGTGTGGCAACGTGGACCACAACACTAAACAGGAGATTGGTTGAATCTTCACCCAAAAAATGTTGAGCTATGGCAAGATGTCCTGAGCTTGAAACAGGTAAAAACTCTGTTACGCCCTGCAGGACGCCTAAGAAAATCGCCTCTAGAATGCCCATAATCAAGGTCTACGGTATCCAAGATAAATTGTTTGCACAAGTTTTGATGTTTTCTATATAAAGAAAGTATGAATGTTGTATTTTTGTCATTGGGAAGCAATCTGGGTAATCGTACCAAAATGCTCAAACTTGCAATCCATCGGCTTTCAACATTTTCCGTTGTCGAAAAAATATCGACATTTATTGAGACAAAACCACAAGGAGTCAAAGAAAAACAACCCAAGTACATCAATGCTGTTGTAAAAATTACGACCCCATTATCATCTTCGGCGCTTTTAGATCATTTGATGCAGCTTGAAAAGGATTTGGGACGCGACCTTTTAGAAAAAGGTTTGAAGAAAAGTCGATCTATTGACATTGATATTTTGTCATTCAACGATGAAGTGATTGAAACCAAGATGTTAACGATTCCTCATCCGCTTTTGCACAAAAGAGACTTTGTGCTTGTTCCACTGGCAGAAATTGATCCAGAATGGGTTCATCCCATCCTAAAAAAATCATCCCAAGAGTTGCTTGATAAAATTATGAAGCTGTCGAAGGAATAGTCAAAAATTGTAAATAAAACTTTAGCTCTTCAATAGACTCTTGAATATCGTCCAAGGCGCGGTGTGTGTCTTTTTTGATAAATTTTTTCTTATACATCCGCCCAAAAATCTCTTTAAGTGTAGATACATCCAGCACACGGTAATGAAGTCTATTTGCCAAATTGTGCATGTACTGATGAATAAACGCCTTGTCTTGGCTAATGGTATTTCCACAAAGAATAATGGCGTCATTTTCTGTGTAATAGGTTTCAATAAAAGCGAGTAAATCATGCTCCACTTGCTCAAGGGGTTTGCCATCTGGAATTTTTTCGGTCAATCCACTTTCACCATGGGTTTTAACGCACCATGGGTCCATTCGGTCCAGAATCTCCTGCGGTTGAAAAACAATTTGATGAAATGTGCCAAGTGGATTGAGCGTATAGTCGGTAACGATGGCAGCCACTTCTAAAATATGATCGTTTACAGGATCAAGCCCTGTCATCTCCATATCAAGCCATAAAAAGTAGGGTGATTTTTGTTCCATTTTTGCCATGGCATGTACTAGCACGAATGAAAGATGCTGACTAGACGTAAAGCATTTTCAAATAGACCCATTTTTGGAATTATATGGTAGTTGAAATCTATGGATATAGTTCTGGTACATCCAACCATTCCTTGGAATACGGGTAATGTAGGTCGAACTTGTGTTGCTACCAATACCCACTTACATTTGGTTGCGCCCATGGGGTTTGAATTAACTGATACGCAGTTAAAGCGTGCAGGTCTCGACTATTGGCCAAACCTTGAATATTCTGTGCATAAAAGTTTGGACGCGTTTGAAGAAAAATTTTCTGATCGACCCAAGTATTTATTTTCTCGCTTTGCCAAAAAGTCATATTGGGATGTTACGTTTCCTGCCGATGCAATGTTAATTTTTGGAAGTGAAGTTTCAGGACTTCCAGATGAATATAAAAATAAGTATAAGGAGAATCTGCTTTTGATACCGATGGGAGGTCAAGTGCGTAGCCTGAATTTATCAACATCCGTTGGTATTGTTTTGTTTGAGGCGCTTCGCCAAAACCGAACGCTTTGATGAGGCATGAAACTGCTTGTCAGCCCGCTCTTAGTTCGATAGAACCCTTTTATGATGCAAGAACAAGATACACCCAAATGTGTTGTGCCTTCAACCCTTGATGGTTGGGCTTGTCTACATGAGTTTTACACGGTGGATTGGGCAAGTTGGTTTGACACGGACGCACTTGAGCGAAGTGACATTATTGAAGCAAGTCAAAGTTTTTTGACACAAATTGCAAAGCCTTCCAAAGGACATTCTGGTTTTTTTAGTATGTTGGGTCATAAGTCTGACCTTATGTTTTTACATTTTCGCGAAACTTTTGATGAGCTTAATGA
>JAGRAZ010000046.1 GCA_020434345.1 Bdellovibrionales bacterium | reverse complement strand
CTCTTTGTTGGGTATAGGTGGCGCGTTTGTGGCAACCTATGTTGGTAAAACCATTGGTTTGTATCAAATGGGAGAGCCAGCAGGTTTCATTGCATCTGTGTTGGGTGCCATCGGGATTCTTATCATTGCTAACTTTGTAAAGAAATAAGGCCTTAATAGTATAAAGATAAAATGGTTGTAGTCTGTGTTGTGAGTCCATGGCTTTGCCCAACTTGCGTAACCACTGTTTTGGGACTTAAATCAAAAAAGATGTCTACGTGATCATCGTGGATCACAAAGGCCTCGCAAAATTTTGTTTTAACAGTTCCGTCTTTGTTTTGTTTTTCAAACAAATGTCCAAATCTTGTAAATGAGATTCTTGGTGTGAGATGGCCGGTTTGAAAATTGTATTCAGTAATTATGCTTGCATCTTTATGTAAAAAAAATAAACGTCCATTTTTGACACGGGCATCAGAGATATTGTTTAACGAAGTACTTGTATCATTGAATAGTGTGACCTGCTTTTCAACTTTCCAATTTCTCATATTTACAGTGATCAGGAGTGTAGGATTTTTTTGCTTCACCAAATACATTTTCTGCTTTTCACAATCAATCGCAATGCCTTCGATGCCCTTGTTTTTACTTTCATCGGTTAGGTTTTGATATTGAAAAACTACATCGACATGGCTTTCTTTCACACGAAGAATTTCTCCTTTTCTTTCATTGGCAAGATAATAAACATCATTGCAAATTTCGATCGATTCAAAATCATATTTCTGGATCAAAGCATCTTGTACAGGGTCTTCAAGCGCGCTGATGTTGATCACAGGTGAAGTGAATGTAGACAAACTATCGTTTTCATAAATATTGGGGTCATTTCGATCTGAAACTAAGTAGTATTTGCCTTCATAAAATGAGGCGCCACTTACCTCATCTATTTTTTGAATTTTTCGAAACTCAAAATTTTTATACCCATAATCGGCATAGGCCAACGTTGAAAATGCAATCACCACTACAAGAAAGCAAATTTTTTTCATGTGGGCTTATTATTTCAGTTTCTATCTCAACAGCCAGTTAAGCTTTTGTTAAAGTCTGTTAAGCGATGATTAAGAACTGAAAGTTGGGCCTTTCTCTGTATCAACAATCAAACTTATGGTAGAGAAGCTCTCCTTATGAGCACTTTACGAACAAAGGGTTGGAAAACCGTTCTTATATTGGCATGGCCCCTTATTATATCCAATGCGTTTTGGAACCTGCAGCTCACGATCGATCGCATTTTTTTAGGACATTTATCGCCTGATGCTCTGGGGGCAGCCATTGCTTCCATGGGCATATTTTGGGTGCCTATGGCACTTGTTCAGCAGACTGCAGGCTTTGTTACAACCTTTGTTGCGCAGTATCGAGGTGCAAAGCAAGATGATCGTGTAGGTCAGGCTTTGTGGCAGTCTATATACATCAGCGTTGTAGGTGGGTTGTTATTTTTGTTTTTGATACCTGTTACGCCGTGGTTGTTCTCACTGTTTAAGCATTCACCACAATTGATAGAGCTTGAGACTTCTTATTTTCAGGCGCTTTGTTACTCAGCCCTTCCCACAGCCCTAGTCGCATGTGCAAGTGGATTTTATACAGGCATTGAAAGAACAAAAATCATCATGCGTATCAATGGTATTGGACTTGTCCTAAATGTTTTGCTTGATTACATCATGATTTTTGGAAACTGGGGATGTCCAGCGTTAGGTGTTTCGGGAGCAGGGTATGCAACTTCCATTGCTGGCTTGGGTGCTGCAATTTATGGTTTCTATAAAATTTTTTCGCCTGCATATGAAAAAGAATTTCAAGTACGCACAAAGTGGAGACCCGATACAAAACTTTTATGGCAATTTATTAAGTTTGGTGTGCCCAGTGGCTTACAGTGGTCTCTTGAGGGTTTGGCATTTACATGTTTTTTGGTTTTTGTGGGTCGCATGGGATCGCTTGAGCTTTCTGCGACAGGTATCACCATTACCATTATGATGCTTTCTATTTTACCAGCCATGGGTGTGGCGCAAGCTGTGATGGCATTGGTGGGTAAACACGTGGGCGAAAGAAACTTTGATCAAGCGCAGGAATACACATGGAGAGGTTTTGAGATTGTAGCACTGTACATGACCACATTGGGTATAAGCTTTGTTGTGTTTCCATCATTTTATATGAATTGGTTTTACAATGGTCAGGATGAGCTTATGTGGAGCCAAATCCAAACCGTTGTTCCAATTTTACTTTTGTTTGTTGCATTGTTTGCACTTTTTGATGCGGTTAATTTGGTTTTATCTTTTGCGCTTAAAGGGGCAGGGGATACACATTTTGTATCTCAAGTTGTGCTGGTGCTTCCGTGGCCTCTCATGGTGATTCCTACAATGTTTTTGGTAGATGTTCAGCATGGACTCTATTGGGCGTGGGGGGCTGCAAGTTTATACATTGTGACCCAAGCAGGGTTTTTTCTTGTTCGATTCATCAAAGGGTCTTGGAGATCAATCAATATGCTTCAAACTTAAATTAATTACTATGCAATTGATTGATGTACATCTTCGCATCTTCAACATAATGTTGTGCTGATTTTGGAATATAGGCTTTTTCTTCTTCTTTCATTTTTCGTAAAAACGTGGCGGGATTGCCTGCCCAAATTTCTCCAGTTGGAATTACCTTGTTGTAGGTAACAAGCGCGCCAGCAGCAACCATTGCGCCTGTCTGAACGGTGGCACCGTCAATAACAATCGCACCCATGCCCACAAAAGAACCATCTTCTAATGTGCATGCATGAAGTAAAGCTTTGTGGCCGATTGTAATATCATCGCCAATAAGGGTCATGCCTTTTTGGTTTTTTGAAAACGCAGGGCGCGTGACATGTACAACGGTACCGTCTTGAATATTGGTACGTTTGCCGATGCGAATGTAATTGATGTCTCCTCGTATCACAACACCGGGCCAAATATTTGATCCTTCACCAATTTCAACATCACCAATGACCACGGCACCCGGCATAATGAGTGCAGAAGGGTGGATTTTTGGTGTTTTTCCTTCAAACGGAAGAATAATAGGTTTGTGCATAACATATCTTGTACAGTGCTTGCGCACTTTGGGCAAGTGCGATTAAAAAATTACACCCAACCAGCACCAAGGGCAACAGAGAAAATCAAAATGGCTACAGATACAAAAAAAGTGACAAAACCAAGTTTAAATTTGGGTAAGAGTAACTTTCCTGCAAGTGATCCAGCTAAAGCGCTTATTGTTGCAATAAAAAGTGGAAATCTTTGCGCATTCCAATGAAGCCAAAACTCATCAGTGATGTAAATACTAATACGAGAAATATCAATGATCAACGCGATGGCGACACCACATGCAATAAATGCTTCTTTGGACAGGTTCATCCGAATTAAAAACATGCTACGAAGCGCGCCTTGATGGCCCGATAAACCACCAAAAAAACCACTTAACGCTCCACCCATCCAGAGAAGATTGGGTTTGATACGAATTTTTTCTGAAAGCGGAAGTAGTTCAAGTATTGTAAAAACAATCATTAGTAGTGCAATGATAAGTTTTAATAGTTCTACTTCATAGGTCTGGTTTTGAAATGTATATTGCCACAGGTATGTTGGAGCACTGATTTGTGCAAGAACCTGAGCACCCATAATTGCAAACAAGCAAGCTGGAATACCAAACAGTAGTACCACGCGAATTTTTGTATGATGCCCAACAAGGCTTATTTTAAAAAGATTGTTAAGCAAATGAACAATGGCAGTTAGCAAGATGGCTTGAGGAATCGGAAAAAACATCGCAAATACGGGCAGTAAAATAGTACCCAAGCCAAAGCCCGAAAAAAAAGTCAAAAGAGACGCGCCAAAAGCAGCTATGCAAAGCCAAGTAAGCATTTATTTACTTATATCGATTCTTTGATGACAGGTCGATATCAATTTATTCAAAGTAGTTTATGATGGTTGAGCTTGAGACAAGCGTTATACAAAATTTGTGTATAATCGTTTGCATAATGATATGGTGTCACTGTGAAATATAAAGCTTTTACGCTTATTGAACTTATGATTGTTATTACTGTGATTGGCCTATTGGCCGCGATCAGTATTCCGTCTTTTCAAAAATATGTGACGAAGTCTCGTTTGGCAGAAGTAGGTATTGTGTATGATGCTATTAAAAAGGCAGAGATTACATATAAATTAGAAAACAACCAATTTGGTCTGGGTTTTTTTACACTTGATGGCAGCGGAGGCTATCATGATCTTGTCCAGGCGATTTTAAACGGAGAAAAAATTGCTGCGGGTTCGCATGTTTTTAGTGCCAATGCAATTTTGCAATTTCCCATTGCTCAAGATGCCAGAATAGGCGCATTTATTAATGTGGATGGCGGTGGGTACAATGATGCAACCAATGTCGCGTATGGAAATTCAGATGGAAGTTCAAAATTAGGAACTACTAGCCCAGTAACAGGCTCAAGTTGTAACAATAGTAGTTATGCAGAGTTAACACCTACAGATGTTATACCTGATTTTGGATCGCTGGATACAAGCGCGGATTGGTTTATCTTGGCTGGGATGGCAAACATATCTTACCCGGATAGTGAGAATTGTGTTTGGCTTATTCAGTATGGCCTTTCGCAAGGCGAAGACCCCATCTCCATCTCTTCGATTGTAGAATTGAAGTAACTTTTCTAGACTCGAAGCACGGCTAAAACCTCCTTGACCTTCGCCATGCTGGCGTATGCCAGCAATCAAATAGATGAGCTTTGAAATAAAGCTTCGGCCATGCACGCGTTAGCGTGCAAAATAAACAGAGAGCCCTTATTGTTCTGACTCGAAGGCCTCGGTTTTAAATCGATCTTCCTGTCACTTCAGTTAAAAATCCACCACAAGCGTTTCATTAGAACGAATTGCTATGGATATATGTAGAGCTATAAGACAAATGTGGTGAATTTTTAACTGATTTTGGTAGCGGGGGCCGGATTTGAACCGACGACCTTCGGGTTATGAGTAAGCCGTTAATATCTTATTACTCTTAAGCTACTTGATAAAGCTAATTTATATGCTTGTCAACCTGGTTGACCTTAGGTACTTTTTTGACTCTATGACGCTATAATGACGCAGAAAAGGGGTTGTTTGGACACTGATAGAATCGAGATAGCTAAATCGGTTGATTACATCAAGAAGACTCTAGGCATTCAAATTAATAGTAAAATTCAACTTGCTTATGAGAATGGAGAGTTACCTAATTTAGTGAGTTACGAAAAGGTAGCTCAGCCTGAACTTGATATTCCAGCTATTGAAAAAATGATTATATCATGCCAAGCACACTTAAACTTTCCGGTTCAATATTATGATATATACAGGTCTTGTCGATTTACTAGATTAGCTATTCTCTTAGCAAAAAAATTGCCCCGGATTATCTCTCACACAACTCATTATCTGCCAGTATTAGAAAAACTAACAAGTGTATCCACGTTAGATAGTTTTGAATCGACTCTATTTGAGTTATTTGTTGCAGAAAAATACTCGAGATTGGACATAGTGGAGGATTTGGTCTTCCTAGAACCATCAGAGACATTAACCCCTGATTTAAAAATGGTTTTAGATAAAAATGATTTTTATGTTGAATGTAAGAAAATGGATAGAAAAAACAATTTTATATCAAAATTAAGAAATTCGGTATGTAACCTTGTTAATTCAACGTTAAGGAAATTTATCATTGCAAATATCTCGTGCGTTATTGAGCTTGAACTAGCTGAGGATCCTGAAAAAATTAGCAAACAGGAGTTTGAGATAGCATGTTTCTCAGCGTTAAAAAATAATAAATCAGTTGAAACAAAAAACTTTTCTATAAAACTTAAAAAACTTTTACCATATGCCTGTAAAGAATTGTTTTTAGTGCCAAGCCCTAAATTCTATTATGAAAGATATGATTATGAAGATGGTTATGAGTGGCAAGGTATTGTTTATAACTATAGCGAGGTAGATCCTCGAAAATCGAATCCCAAAGGAGAAACAAATTGGCATGGAGATATAACACCAGACTGTGCTGTGAAATGGAAAGTTACAAATCAAAAAACAATACAGAAATGCAAACGCCTTAATTACTCGAATGTTTTTAAAGGGTTAGAACAACTTCAAAGTCATGGAGTACATTCAGCCTTGCATGTGTGGACAGAACGTGATCATTCCATTGGTCATCGGCAAAATAATTTGCTGGATTTTTTAAAACGATTGCAAACAAACAGCAAGGATATATTTTCTTGGATTGTTTTTAACGAGACTATTCTGGAAACTTTTATTAATGGCGGATTTAGCATACTTGAGCATGCACACTGTATTAGTGGTCCATCAAGTAAAAAAACAAGTCCCGTTTACAATGTTTTTGTAGATGGTCAAAAGAGTGTAGGTCCTGAGTTGTTTGGAATTGGAAGCGAAGAAGTATAAGTGAAAGCAGTATAAAAAGGTAGCCAAGGTCCATGTTTTGTCCATTGAAAGCCAGGTAGTGAAATGAAAGAGCTAAAAGCGAGAGTAGTGCTAAATGATTTAAAAAAAGCATTAAATGAACTGCGAGATGATCTTCCAGAACAGGATTGGAGAATAAAATGGCTAGGCATATGTACACTAGCTAGGAGTGTCGGGTATGTGCTGGAGAAAATTGATGCTAAGAATTTTGGGATCGAAGACTTTGTTAAAAATCAATGGATTACAATCAAAAAGGAAGATATTTTCTCACAATTCATAGAAAAAAATCGAAATCTAATTCTTAAGCAGTATGAGTTCAGCATGCAAAGAGAACCTGTAGGGATTGGCGGAATAATTACTCAAGCAGGCGATAGACTTGTAACAACGCAAGATTTTAATGTGTTAAAGGGAACTTTTTTTAAAGATTCTTTGCCTAAAGAGTCAATGGAGGAAGTTTGCCAGTGGTGGGATAAAAAACTGAACACTGTGGAAGAATTTATTAAAAATAAAAACTAGAAAACATATTAGAAGTATTATCTTCGCCGAGAAGACAATGGGAGAATATAAGCAAGACCATTTGTTCGCTTTATTCTTCTTCGACTTGTGATGAAATCTACTACAGGAGGCGTTGCCCATTCAGCTATAGCTCCCATTGCTCCTATTGTTACAAGTTTATCAAGTGATATTCCTTTTAGAATCAAAAGGACTAATGATTCCCAGGCTCTTGAACCAACACGCTTGGCAAGTGACCCAAAAAGATCTTCCCAAGAACGATGCAAGTCTTCTTTAACTCTGGATGCCATGGGGAGCACTTCTAGATCCAGTAATTTTCTCACTTCTGATTCAAACTGTGGAGTCCAGGGTTCTGATTGAATGGAGTGCTGTACCTTAGCTAGATAGGAACGAAATTTTGCCAAGCTCTCTTCATTTTCACGTCTATACTTTGCGATATCTAAAATGCTCCTAGCACCTAGAGACTCATCAACAAGAATCTCATCCAGAATAGAGTGCGCTATATTATCAATCTTTACCTGAGAAGAAGCTGAAATTTGTTGTTCCTTCGGAACAATTTCATATTTAGCTCTCAAAAGATCGGAATACGGAGTAACATCAGTAAAAGGCACTGCATTTAATTCAATGGTTGCCAGTAGAGAAACGTTTAAATTATAAGATGCTTCACATGCTAAAAAAGTCATCGTGAATTCAATCCCTTCATTAGAATCAATATCAAAAAACAAAGGACCCTTATCATTTTGTTCATCTAGTTTTTCAATATCAATTTCTACTTTTGACCAGTCATACAGATTAAAACGGTCAAGTATCTCCTGCCCCTTGTACACCTTGTTTGATCTAACAGACGGATAGTCAGATTCTCTTTGTACAAATAGGTCTGCAAACCATGGATCATCTTTTAGTCTTTGAGTAAATGCTTGAATAAACGACCTGTTTTGAAGGTCTGATTTTACTGTTTTTTCCAGCGCACCTTTTAACGGTCCTCCAATAGGCTTATGAAAAACAAATTTTACTGGATCAATCTTATTTAATTCCTCGTCATGAATATGACGAAATGGATGTGCTTCCCCTACAGTTCCAATAGTACCCCCAATATTGAAAGACGGTCTATCGAGAAAGTGTACTTCGTCATATAACAGCAATGCTTTTCTAAGCGTAATTGGATCTGGGTGACTCGCACCAAAGAACAAACCGTTGTGAAGAGAAGTCTTACTCATGCTTATTTTTAATAGTGTTTTAATTGCAGGGCGTCAAGCGTTGAAATAATAGGCTTGCATAGCAGTTGTCACCATTTGAAGTTTAGTGACAAACCACCTATCTCATTAGATACATACATTTATAACATTCTAGCTTGTATTTCTTGTATAGTTTTGGGTATCTATATCTATATGTCTCTAAAAAATGAAGGAATGATAAGGAAATTACATTTCAAAAATGAACATCCCATAATTGGACCTTTAACAACTAACGAAAAAGAAATAATTCTAATAGCTCGAGAATGGTTGGATAAAAAAACCCCGTGTAAATTGCGCGAACCTTATTTTTACACTGACCAAAATGTAAAAGGTAGTAGTTCAGTATTTTTATATCCACCCAGCCCCATACATCTTCATATGTTTGATCAAAATGATAATCTTCTCAGACGTTTTGAACCCTATTTTCAAACTCTAATAATTCAAAAATGGCTTAGTGATAACAAACCATTTTTAAAAGCAACTGAAGATTACAAAAAATCCTTGGGAGCCTTAAAGGCGAATACCCCTATTTTCGCTTCTCTACGTATATTTACAATTAAAGATAGTTTCTTACAATTCGCTGAACACATCAGCCAACTAAAAGATTTACTAAAAACTAATGATAAGTATGCAAGAGATAAGGGTGGAAGACCAATCTCATCTGAAAAGATACTCATTCAAAGCCTAAAAGAGCATAAGTTTTTAATAAATAAATGGCCTGTAAAATTCAAAACTTTATCTCCAAAACAAATTACCTATGTTCTAGTAGCTACAGGCATATGGATACCAGAAACAAAGGGAAGAAAAGATCTCGAAACAGTGCTCAAAGACTTTATTGAAGACAAAGTGGATATTGTAAAAAAACACCTAAAAAGACCTAAGAGTGATTTGATAGTACTAAAGAGGCTTTTTGTCAGGGATTTTGAGGGTACAAAACCATGACAAAAATTGATAGGTTGTGTCCCTTATAATTCTTTGAAACCCTCTGTAAATTCAGTTCATTATTAACAAACACGAGGAGTTAGCAATGAACCTATTGAATTATGATGAACTAAGTAAGAAAATTTCTGTAAAGAAATCAACCCTATATGCATGGGTATCCCAAAATAAAATACCTTATTTGCGTTTTAGCAATAGATGCGTCCGCTTTAATGAAGAGGATATCTTTGAATGGATTGAAGAAAAACAAAAACAGTATGGGGTGAAAAAATGAATATTGCATATTTAAACCCCCAAAATCGTCAAAAAAGTGAGTATAGAAATGTAGGTAAGGCTAAACAGTCTCGGCTGCATGTACCTGATGGTGAATATTTGGCCATGGCGACTGACTGCAAAGTTCTTAAGATGTTTGCAGGCATGAAAGCATTTATTGAATTCAATATTGAAGGTTATGATGAAAGCCCAAATGAATTTAATTCTGTTTATTTGGCCATTCAAATGCATGAAAAATACGGACCACGTTCTAAGCTATACAAACTATGGACTCTTGCACATGGGAGAGTTCCTAATAAAGGTGAAAAAATATCACCAAAAGATCTAGTTGGGCATATTTATCAAATTACCACTAGAACCGTAACTCATGATGAACACCAGAAAGAACATCACGACCTAATGAAATATTCAGTTGTGGATTCAATTATTGCCTTAGCTGTTCGTAACAACAGAAGAAAGTAATATTTTTGAAACCTTCAACCTTTAACTATCAACCATTAACCAGCAACCAATAACCAGGTTCCCCTAGAGGGAAAGAGAGAAAAAAAAGAAAAAGATTTCAAGCAATGCTTGGAAAAGGGAAAAGATTATTTATCCATACAGATAATCAGAACCGACCTTATTGACATATACAACAATAAGGTCGGATTCCCCCTGCTTGCTTATACATTCTAAAGAAAGTTAATAAATGCCACAAGAGAGAAAATATGACGATCAATTCTGCAATGCTTGTTTTGATCTATACTGTGAAGGGCTATCAAATTCAAAGATAGCCAAAATTATGGATGTTGATCCAAACGTTATCAAAAGGTTAAAAAAGAGAAATTTTCCCGAAAATTGGGAAAAAGGACGTTCTGAAAGAGTTCGGATGAAGACCCACTTTTTACACAAAAATGCCCTAGAAACATATGAGCAAACACTTATTATTCAGCAAAACTTACTTCTCGAAATAACAGAACAGCTTGCTAAGCTTATTTGTGAAAAAGCAGAAAACTGCCTTCTAGATGATAGGGTAGCTATGGAAGGTCTTTTAGAGTGCATGAGAGAGGCCAGAAGGCTATATCTGCCACTTCAAGACCAATTTACTTGTAAGAGATGCAATAAAAAATGGGACTCTACCTGACAATAACTTTGGCATCATCAATAGTAAATTCAAAATCGTATTCTAATAATTGGTTATTTGAATGTATGGGTAGGATAACTCTAATAGCCTTCCCCTCTTTAGATTTTACTTCATTATAGAAATGGCTTTCACTAACTTCTTCAGGCTTTTTGAAGCTTATTTTCGCTTTTCTTTTATCTCTGACTGGCAAAATGGGTGCCTGATTCCACCCCATATATTCTCCCTTTATCGGGTATGTAGTAAAATAAGCATGATCAGTAGGAACCACAAAGTCACTTACCTTTCCTTGAGGAGCAACTACGGTAATTGGTTGCGATTCATTTCTATCAATTATCTTTACTCCTCTGTGCATTATTCTATGACTCTGACCGTCCTCATCAACTATCACACACTTGTCCCAAATAATTTGAATCGAGGAGTTAGTTTTATTTGTTAGTGTAAATGCAAATTCATGCGGTGATGGATCCCAATAAATATTTATTATTGAGTCTTCATAGTTATAATTTTTAAAGTAATCTCTGTTTACAGCAGTATCAATTTTCGAATTTTGATGAACCTCTGACAAGCTGAAATTGTAACTTGCCAAGTAGCCCTTTCCTGCACAAGACACTAAAATAATTGAAAATACTAAACAATATAACCATTTGATTTTATTCATTTATTAAACTCCAAAGAATTCGAATACATCTGAATGTAGCTTATATGGCGTAGTCAATCAAGCAATTCAACTCTAAAAATGTGAAGTGCCTAAAGACAATATTTCGAAAAAACAACAAGATATAAAAAAGATCATTGCAAACAACATTCGAACATCCCGTGAATCTCAAGGATGGTCACAAGAGGAAGCAGCGCACAGAGTAAACGTTCATTTTCGTCACTACCAAAAAATTGAGTACGGCAAGGTTAATGTCACTATTGATACTTTAGTAAAGGTATGCAAAGGGTTTGGTATAAATATACAAGATCTGTTCAAAGCCAAATAATAGACTTTTCGATTGAAACACTTGTCAAACAAAGCTAAGTCAGTAAATTATGCTCAATCCATTTATAAATGAGCCCTACCTCCCATGTCCCAAATGTGGGGAAACGTACTTTGGGGTACTGCATATTTCAAAATTCCAGTATAGCCGTCGTTGTGCAAAGTGTGGCTTTCCTTCAGCCCAAGACCCTCCTGCGTGGTTTCCATTACTTCCTGTAAACAAAACTGTAATCTATCTAGACCAATTAATGATCAGCAATATGGTGAAATCATTACACCCTGATTTTCAAAGAAGTGTAGATCCATTTTTTCTAGAAGCATTTAAAAAGCTTGATCGCCTCTCCAAGCTCCAACTGATTGTTTGTCCAGATTCAGAATTTTATGAAAATGAATCTATCTTTTCAGCATATCCCTCGGAACACAAAAGAGTTTATGAACTATTAAGCCATGGAATAACCTACTGGCCTTTCTGGACTGTTTTAAGATTTGAAATTCATGAACAACTTGAAAATTGGTTCGAAAAGCGAAAAATGGGGCAAACAAAATATACTGTTCATAATTTTGTTCATGGAGATATTGACGAATGGCAGGAAAAACTCCTTATAACTGTTGAAACAGGCAGATGGAAAAATTTAAAAGCAGATTTGCAAACAACTAACCTTAACCTAAAACAAGGAATTGCAGAGCTTGCTGATTTCTGGGAAAGCCAAAAGGACAAAGATTTTGATTTTTGGTTTCAACATGAATTGAAACATTGGAAAAATACATTTGAAGAAGGAGCATCAAAAACAATTGAAGCTGCTATGAAGTATATACAAGGGCTTTCCGTCGATCCACTCGAAATACTACCCAACTCGAGCTATATGATATTAAGAGAGATCAAAGAGTTTGTAGGTAAATACACCAAAGATGAAGACGAAATCCAAAAACTAACTAAAGAATTTTTATTAGAACAAATACACCATGTTCCGTTTGTAAGAATTCATACAATGCTATTTGCTGCGATAGCTACTAAGATTTCATCTGGACACATGAAAAAGGACAAGATCAATTCAAGTATAGCTAGTGACATTAATATGGTTTCAACCTATCTACCATTCTGTGATGCAATATTTCTTGATAGACAAATGGCAGGACTACTTCGCGATCAACCATTAAAAAACTGTATTGATAAGATGCCACAAGTTTTTTCAATGGCAAATAAACAAGAATTTCTAACCTACTTGGATAACATAGAAAAGAACACCCCAACAACGCACTTTGAAAAAGTAAAAGAAGTATATGGGGAAGAATGGGTAAATCCCTATTTAACAGTATTACATCCGCAACTATGATGAAATATCTTTATTTTTCAATTTTATAACTCGCTCTGACAATTCAATACCTACATTGTAGTTGAGACGCCCATAATCTTCCTGGTAGTAATACGGAGATAAATGAGCGTAGTGCTCAGTCATTTTGATTGTACTATGCCCTAGAATGTCTTTTAGACGGTACAATGATCCATCATTCATCATCCAATGTGAAGCGAAAGTGTGTCTCAAGTCATGAAATTTGATTCGATTGAGTCCAGCTTTTTTGAGACACCTTTGAAAGACTTCTTGGAAAATCCTATCAGAAGGCTGCCTCATATTACCCACGCTATTTGGAAAAACTACTTGTAGGGGATTTTTAAGCCTCCAATGCTTTAAGACAGGTAGCAATGAATCTAATATTGGAATCACTCGTTCTTTTCCTGATTTAGTAGGCCCATCATAACTTCTCTGAACACGAATAAGTCTTTTATTCAAATCAATATCATTCCAGCGAAGTCCCGCTATTTCACCTGCTCTCATACCTGTAAAGATAGCAGTTGAATAAAACTCAAATGTCCCCTTTTTAAAGCCTTTTGCTGTTTCTAAAAATAAACGAATTTCACTTTTTGTCTGAAGGTATTTATATGGGCTTTGTACAAGTTTTGGCTTTTTAATCTTCGGTTTTATATAAAGCCAATTTAAATCCATGGCTACATTCAACATTGTGTTCAAAAGCGTAAGATGGTTATGTAAAGTCTTGGGGCTGACCTTTCTTAAAGCAACTCTTTCAAATTCGTTGATTCTCTCTGTAGTAATTTGATGCAATGGCATTTTGCCAAAGAAAGGTAATAAATGAGCATTCAGTATACTTTTGTCATCTTTCATGCTTCTTTTTTTCGATGCATGAAACTCAATCCAATGCTCAGCAAGCTGATGAAAATTATACTTCTTTGAAACCTTCGGTTGTATACCAGCCTTGATCGCTTCAGACTCTATTTGATACTTTCTCAACGCCTTTATAGCATTTGAATGCGATTGAAATGTTTTGCTACGCCGAGATCCAGTTTCATCATACCAGCGTATTGCCCAACCTTTTCCATGCTTTCTAGGCTTACTCATACTTGTAACCCTTACAAGAATAGCTGTTAATCTGAGAAGGGACATAACCTCTCTTTTTTGACCATAGTTTTGTCATTGGATCGCTCCCAGAGTCTAAATGACTCAATAGCGACTCAACTCATAAATAATCTGAAGGTATGTTTGCTAATATTCTGACTAGAATTGGTAGCGGGGGCCGGATTTGAACCGACGA
>JAGRAZ010000045.1:11482-14575 GCA_020434345.1 Bdellovibrionales bacterium | reverse complement strand
AAATCCAACCAAAATAAAAAAAGCACAGACTCACACGCCAAAAAAAGACACACAAAGCCAATGCGCTTTGCATGAGCTTCCCCTAGTATCTGTGCCAATGTTCTCATAGAGGGCTGATCGACTTCCATATCTCGTATGTCAAAAGGTATGATGATTGAAACAAGATAAAAGAAGAACATACTTCCATACAATAGAACTTTCATGTTCCACGTTTGACTTTCAATACACGGAATCAGTGCCACAAAAACCCACACCAATGCTACGATCAATATTTTGATAAAAGGTATTTCACGAATGCCCCAAAACATACGATTTTTTGTTTTAACTTGAAGAGCATACAAGCATGCTGGCATTGAAAACATGATCATCCAACCATAAACTTGAAGTGTAGAGTCTTGAAACATGTATGAGATCAAAAAAACCAAGATCAAAATCAAAAAAGCTACTTTTTTACGCATAACTTTGTTCTCTGTATGCAATGTAATTTTCGGCATCCATCGTTGCAAATAGTATGCGCCCCACGTTCCAACAAAAACCAATAACACCGTGATCCAAGTCGGCTTCTGAGAGAAAACACAATAAGAACAAAGCAAAACACTTACAGCTCCCATAGCGATCCAGAGCCTTGATTCAATGAGCATAATCCAAAAAGATGTAAGTGTCCTCATGGCAAAATGACACTCTCTCTTTGAGTATAAAAGGTCAACGATTTAATAGTCGTAAGTCCAACAAGAAACTGCTATGAACAAACCAGCATGCAACCTACGGATTCTCAAAATCTCAACCTATCACTTTCTAGAGAAGAGTTGGCCTTTTGCGGTGTTATTGAAGAGTTGGTTGAGCAGTGGGGATTTAAGGGGCTCCTAGGACGTGTTTGGTCTCTTTTATACTTACGCAGAAAACCAATGAACCACTCACAAATTGAAGAAGCATTGGGGCTCTCAAAAGGAAATGTCAATGCGCTCATCAACGAGCTTTTACAATGGGGCGTTGTACAGAAAGTGCGTATTCCCAATGACCGAAATTATTACTACGAAGTTGACAAGCAAATCTGGAAATCTGTTTCCAACGTTTTTCAATCACGTGAACTGCGCATTTTGGAAGACGCCATTGAAAAAGTGCAAAATATTCAAGGCACACTAAAGTCATCAGACAAAACAGAGCGTGTAAAACATCAAATTGAACGCGCCCAACATGTACTGGACGCATTAACTACAGCGCAAACTCTAACACGCATGCTTGTAAGCGCCTCTCCAGACAAGCTCGCAAGAGTAAGTAAAATCGTTTCCCGTCTTCGAAATTTGTAGTACAGAATAACAATGGCTGATCACTGTTGTCCTACACCTTCCCAAAAGAAAAAACCTGACTTTCTTTTTTGGGGATCATTAAGTGTTGTTACGATTGGATACATTCTCTTTCTTTTTCCAATTGGCGATCAACATGGTTGGTTTTCGCATTTTACACATTCGGTTTTTGAACTCATGAACAAAATGTGGATTGGTCTTGTGCTAGGTATTTTTTTTGTGGGTGTATTAGGGAAAATTCCACGTGAGTTTGTTATTTCTGTTATTGGAAAACCCGGAACGTTTACCGGCATTCTACGCGCAACACTTGCAGGTCTTCTTTTGGATCTATGCAGCCATGGCATTTTACTTGTTGGACTTAAGCTTTATGAACGCGGCGCAAGCATTGGTCAAACCATGGCCTTTCTGATTGCTAGCCCTTGGAACTCTTTAACGTTAACGATCATTCTTATGACACTCATCGGATGGAAAGCAACATTGGTTTTCATTTTACTTTCAGCCGTTATTGCAATTGTTTCAGGTGTTATTTTTGATCATTTTGAAAAAACCAAAACGCTTCCACAAAATCCTAACAAAGTAGAACTGCCAGAAAACTTTTCTTTTTGGAACGAGGCAAAAATTAATCTCTCTAAAACCAAAATGAATTTTTCTTTTTTTTCTTCGATTGCAAAGGAAGGTTTTAAAGATTCAAAAATGATACTAAAATGGATTTTTGTCGGTGTAGCTCTTGCATCCTTCATCCGTGTTTTGGTGCCAGCAGATTTATATCAATCACTATTTGGCCCCACCCTAAAAGGCCTAGGCCTGACACTAGGATTTGCAACCATTATCGAGGTGTGCTCTGAAGGACTTGCGCCTGTTGCAGCAGATCTTGTCACGCGCGCAAAAGCGCTAGGCAATGGATTTGCGTTTTTGATGGCTGGCGTTTCAACAGATTATACAGAAATCATGGGCCTTAAAGAGAGAACCAAATCGTGGAAAATTGCGCTTTTTTTACCTCTAGTCACCATTCCGCAAATTCTCATTCTTGGCTATCTACTGAATAAGTTTTTTTAAATCGCATATCAAAGAGCATATCACCACGTTCTAGATATTTTTTTTCAAAATGTGTTCGTGGTGCAAATGGAAGTTGGTGTTGGAATATCTTTTCATGTTCAACTTGCAGTTTCCACACTTCCATAAAATATTTTTTTGCTTCCGCTGCATAAAATTCCATGTTGGTTACAAGATGAACCGTGCCACCCTTAACAAGCTTATCTAACAAACAAGACATCAAAGGCATTTGGTGCCAACGTTTGTTAGCCTGCTTTTCTTTTGGATACGGGTTGGGATAAAGAAGAAAAAGATTTTCAATACTTTGCTCTTTAATTTCATGAACTACAAATTTATCCGCATCTTCACATACAACAACAAGATTAGGTAACCCGCCTATGCTTTCAATTGTTTTTTTCATTTTATGGATGCGCAACCTTGAACGATCAACTGCAATGACATTTCTTTTTGGATATTTTTGGCAATACGTAATCGCGTGCAAGCCAACCCCACAGCCAATTTCAAGATCAACAGGAGAGTCAGGATACACTTGCAAACCATGTTTGGGTTTAGGCACATGTTTTTTTTGAAAAGCACGCATAAACACAGATTTGATGTAACAGGAAGTTGAAGCGTTCTCAAGCAAGTGATACGAAAGAGCGTAAAAGCAATGAAGTATCAGAATGTTATATTTGATTTGGATGGAACACTTTGGAACACCTGTGAAGCCTGTGCAAAAGTGTGGAACGAGATTGTA
>JAGRAZ010000045.1:0-11383 GCA_020434345.1 Bdellovibrionales bacterium | reverse complement strand
TACAAGAAAAAGTCGACCTCCCCTTGGTTACAACCAAAGATATGGAAAAAGCGATGGGGTTAGACAAAGAAGGCTTTCGCAATCGCTTTTTTTCCACACTTCCCCATACAACTGGAGATCAACTGCTTACAAAAATTTTTTCAGTTTTTAATCAAAGGATTCCGGAACTTGGCTGGCTTTTATATCCCGGAGTTGAGAAGGGGCTGCATCAACTTTCTGCATCCCACGGCCTTTATATTGTCAGCAACTGTCAAGAAGGATACCTTCAAGCATTCAATCAATGTACTGGATTGGTGGATCGATACATACAAGACTTTGAGTATATAGGACGTTCAGGAAAACCGAAGTTTCAAAACATCATCGACGTCATTGACCGGAATCGCCTCCAAAGCCCTATCTACATTGGAGATACACAAGGTGACTTTGATGCCGCTTTCAAAGCCGGTGTAGACTTTGGTTTTGCAGCGTATGGCTTGGGACAAGTCAATCGCCCCACTATTTCTTTTGCAAATTTTGAGGCGTTGGTTGAATTTCTACAAATATGACCCATATCATACCGCGTTATCCCAAGGCCCCATCTGGACTTAACGAAACCTTGATCATCGTCAAAAAACGCAACAAATTTCATACGTTTGCAATTGATTTTTCTTAAAAATCGAGTAGTAAAGGGGCGAATTTTTAAAATTCGTATGAGGACGGAGCTACATTTTGAGTCAGATATTTCCTAAAAAAATTAATAAGCTATTGCCCCTTTTGGTTGCAATCAAACTCATTGTTGTCGTGTCAGCGGTATTTTTTATTTGGTATTATTTCTCTCCGCAATACACAGACGTTGGCTACCGCCCTGTCCAACCCATAGCCTACAGTCATAAATTTCATGCTGGAGATCTTGGTATTGATTGTCGATACTGCCACACCGGTGTAGAAACAGGCCGCTTTGCACAGATTCCACCAACACAAGTATGTATGAATTGCCATAGCATGGTGGGCAAAGACAACCCCAAGCTTGCTCCACTTTTTGAGAGCTGGGAAACTGGCAAACCAATACAGTGGGTACGCGTGCATGATCTACCTGATTACTCTTACTTTAATCATGCGGCTCATATCCGTGCTCAGATCGGCTGCGAAAGCTGCCATGGCAATGTTTCACAAATGGAAGTTGTCACACGTGTAAAACCGCTAAGTATGGGATGGTGCCTAGACTGTCACAGAAACCCTGCACCGCACATTCGCCCTCAAAACATGATCACTCGATTTGATTGGAAGCCAACAGATACACAAATTACTGAGGCACAAAAAATCATGCTTGAAAAAAATATTAACCCGAAAACAGAGTGTTCCGTATGCCACAGATAACAGGAGACAACCCAAACATGAAAAAGGAAAAACCAACCTTTTGGAGAAGTTTCAACCATCTTGAAAACAATCAAGAATATCAAAACTTTCTCACACAAGAATTTCCGCAAGGTGCTGAACAATTATCAGACCCTGTGACAAGACGTAATTTTATGAAAATTATGAGTGCTTCTGCTGCACTTGCTGGCTTAACCGCTTGCCGCATGCCGAAAGAGACGATTGTTCCTTTCGTTCATGCACCTGAAAAAATGATACCGGGCACACCCAAGTATTATGCTACCGTTCTTTCAATTGGTGGGCTCGCCAAAGGGGTTTTGGTTGAAAACCATGACGGTCGACCAACGATGATTCAAGGCAATGACAAGCATCCATCTTCTTTAGGTGCCGTCAATGAATTCGATCAAGCATCGATTCTTTCTTTGTATGACCCTGAAAGACTTAAAATTTCTTCACACAACGGCGCACCACAAACATGGAGTCAATTTGAAACCTATTGGAGAGAAAAAAGTGCAACGTTTGTAAAAACCAAGGGAGAAGGTCTTGCTGTGATTACCAACAGCAACCCATCGATCACATTCGCACGTCTTCAAAAAGATTTTGTATCGAAATTCCCAAAGGCTACATGGGTTAGCTATGACGCCCTTGACACATCCAACATTCAAGAAGGTTTAAAACTGATTCAAAGCAAAAACATCACGCCGTTTTATCAATTTGATAAGGCCCAAGTTGTTGTTTCATTTGGGCATGATTTTCTAGGCACAGACAGTGACTCTACAAGACATCAAAAAGGTTTTTCAAAGCGACGTCGCGTGCGTGACAAAGAAGACGCCATGAACCGTCTTTATGCTGTAGAAAGCTCTTTCACACTAACCGGTTCAAATGCAGACCACCGTATCAAACTAAATCCGAGTGAAATGGATAGTTTTGTGTTGGCTGTTTACCAAGAAGTTGCAAAGCACGTATCGCTTCCAAAAGTTGGGGGAACACCAAACGCGCATGGTCATGATTCATGGGTGAAAGCCCTTGCCAAAGATCTTCTTGCACATCACAAAAACTCAGTGATCAGTGCAGGAAAAGCAAGCTCACCACAAGTGCACGCACTTGTTCACCTTCTCAACCAAGCACTTGGTAACGTTGGACAATCTGTTTTCTACACACCTACTTCAAATACTGACAACCTTTCTTCATTGGTTGAAAAAGCAAAGAACAATCAAATCAAAACATTGATTGTTCTGGGCGCAAACCCTGCATATGATACAGCTTTCGATCTCTCATTTGCCGACGTCATGTCAAAATCAGGTGAAGTCATTGTTGCTGCGATTGCAGAAAACGAAACCACACAAAAAGCAAATTGGATTCTTGCTCAATCCCACGCATTAGAATCATGGTCAGACGCACTCTTTCAAGACGGCACACAAAGCATTGCTCAGCCAATGATTCGCCCACTCTTTGATACACAAAGTGACATTGAGATTTTAAATCTACTTACCAACCTATCACCAAAACAAGGCTATGAGATTGTTCGTGATACTTGGAAAGGTCAAAACTGGAATCAAATCTTACATGATGGACTAAAAAATGGATCTTCATTTGTAAGTGTTGCTTTCTCTCCAAAAGGCTCTATTCAGATTGAAGAATCTAAACATGCTGGTCTTGAAATTGAATTCATTCCATCCGCGTCCACACTGGACGGACAGTTTGCAAACAACGGCTGGTTACAAGAAATGCCACATCCCATTACAAAAATTTCTTGGGATAATCCTGCATGGATCAGTCCTAGCTTTGCTAAAAAGAACAATTTAAAAAATGGCCAAATGATTACTCTTTCTAAAGAAGGCCGTTCATTAACCCTTCCTGTTTGGATTGTACCGGGACAACCTAACAACACTATTACGTTGGAACTAGGATTTGGACGCAGTGTTTGCGGCAGCATCGGAAAAGATGTTGGCTTTAACACTTACCAACTTCGAAGCCACAAACATCCTTACGCTGAATCTGGTTTTGAGATGAAAGCTTCATCCGAAGTTGTTACACTTGCCAATACACAAGACCATGGAAGCATGGAAGATCGTCCGCTTGTTCGCATGGCAACACTTGAAGCTTTTCGCAAAAATCCTGCTTTTGCAAAAGAAGCTGTGGAACATCCTCCCTTAAAATCTCTTTGGAAAGAACATCCTTATACAGAAGGATACCAATGGGGCATGTCTATTGATCTAAACACATGTACAGGATGCAACAGCTGCTTGATTGCCTGCCAAACAGAAAACAACATTCCAATTGTTGGCAAAGAGCAAGTAAACAAAGGCAGAGAAATGCATTGGATTCGTATGGATCGATATTTCTCAGGCTCTGAAGAAGACCCTATGATTGTTTTCCAACCCGTTGCGTGCGTTCATTGCGAAAACGCACCTTGTGAACAAGTGTGTCCAGTCAATGCGACAGTTCATGATGAAGAAGGTCTTAACACCATGATTTACAACCGTTGTATTGGAACAAGATATTGTTCCAACAACTGTCCGTACAAAGTACGTAGATTTAACTTTTTTAACTACATTAAAGAATCTCCGATCCCAACAAGCAAAAGCAAACTGGTACAAATGTCGAACAATCCCGATGTTACCATCCGCTTTCGTGGGGTTATGGAAAAATGTACGTACTGCACGCAACGTATTGAAGAAGTGCGAAGCCACGCAAAATTAGAAAACAGAGCAATCAAAGATGGTGAAATCAAAACTGCATGTCAAAGTGCATGTCCGTCCGATTGTATTGTGTTTGGAAATATTAATGACCCAGAAAGTGAAGTTTCTAAATTGAAAAAATTGGAACAAGATTACGCGATGCTTGCTGAGATCAACATCAAACCAAGAACAACGTACCTTGCAAAACTTCGCAATCCAAACCCTGAGATTGAAGATCATTCTTCGTCCTCAAACCACCATGGGAGTCACTAAATGAGTCAGATCTCTGTCAAAAAAGCGGTTGAAACACCTTTAATTGAAGGAAATCCCACCTTTGGCTCGATTACAGAAAAAATCAGCCAAATTACAGAAACATGGAAAGTTCCCAACCCACCTGTTTGGTTGTTGGGATTTGGCGCAGCCCTTTCTTTGCTTATGCTTTTGGGTGGATCAATCGGATATTTGTTCTGGAGAGGTATTGGTGTTTGGGGTGTTCAAATTCCAAATGCTTGGGGTTGGGCGATTATCAACTTTGTTTGGTGGGTTGGTATCGGTCACGCAGGCACATTGATCTCTGCGATTTTATTTTTGTTCCGTCAAAAATGGAGAACTTCAATCAACCGTGCTGCAGAAGCAATGACGATCTTTGCTGTTATGTGCGCACTTGTATTTCCTACGATTCACGTAGGTCGAGTATGGGCAATTTACTTTACGCTACCTTTTCCTAACCAAATGGGCATGTGGCCAAATTTTAGAAGTCCTCTTCTGTGGGACGTATTTGCAGTGAGCACCTATTTCACTGTCTCTTTGCTTTTTTGGTACGTTGGATTGATTCCTGACCTTGCAATTTTACGCGACCGAGCCAAAACAAAGGCACGAAAAATCGTAACAGGCATTTTATCTCTTGGCTGGAGAGGTGGAAACCGTCAATGGCAACATTATGAAAAAGCTTATTTAATTCTTGCAGGTGTTGCAACACCACTTGTTCTATCCGTACACTCGGTGGTTTCTTTCGACTTTGCGGTTTCACAACTACCCGGTTGGCATACAACAATCTTCCCACCGTACTTTGTTGCAGGTGCGATTTTCTCGGGATTTGCCATGGTACTTACACTGATGATTGTTGTGCGAAAAGCATATGGCATCGAACACATCATCACCATGAACCATCTTGATAAAATCTGTAAGGTTCTTTTGGCTACAGGTCTAATGGTGGGTTACGCATATACAATCGAGTACTTCACAGCTTGGTACTCAGGAAACCCCTATGAATCATTTATCTTCAAAGCTCGTGCAGGTGGGCAGTACGCATGGGCGTATTGGATCATGTTTTGCTGTAACGTTTTTGTTCCGCAAGTGTTTTGGTCCAAAAAAATGCGCTCAAATATCGCTGTCATGTTTATTGTTTCTATTTTGGTAAACATCGGCATGTGGTTTGAGCGTTTTGTTATTGTTGTGACTTCCCTTGCCCAAGATTATCTTCCTTCCAGTTGGGATTACTTTACTCCAACGTTCTGGGACGTTTCGATTTATCTTGGAACCTTTGGACTTTTCTTCACATTCTTTATGTTGTTTTTAAAGTTTGTTCCGATGGTCGCTGTTTCAGAAGTAAAAGCCATTCTTCCACAAGCAGATCCACATCACCATGAGGGGAATCATCATGAATAAAGACTTTGCATTACTTGCATATTTCAAAACACCGTCTGAGCTCTTGCATGCGGCCCAAAAAGCACATGAGGCTGGGTATCGCAAATTTGATGCGTTCTCACCTTTTCCAATCCACGGCATGGATCATGCCATGGGTTTAAAACCATCTGTTGTAGGTGTTATATCTGCAGTAGGGTCGCTTACGTTTTGCGGTATAGCTATCTTGCTACAGGGATGGACATCAGCCATTCAATACCCCTTGGTTCTTTCAGGAAAAGAATTTTTTAGTTACCAAGCATTTGTGCCGATTACATTTGAGCTTTCGATTCTCGGTGCAGCTCTTTTTGCAATTTTAGGCATGTTTCACTTCAATAAATTGGGCTTTTTGTACAACCCTCTTTTTAATTCTGAAAAATTCAAAGTTACAAACGATGATGGTTTCGCATTAGGCATTGAGGTTAGAGACCCCATGTTTGACGATGCAAAGACAATGGCATTTTTACAAAGCCTACAACCTACAGACATTGAAATGGTGAAGGAAGAAGAATGAAAAAGATAATCGCAATTTTCATCATGGCATTTTCATTTTCCGGATGTTTCCGTGAAATGCCTATGGAACACACACCCATACACTTAAATCAAAACATGGACGATCAAGAAAAATTTGAACCCTATGAAGCAAATCCATTTTTTGATGATAACTCAGCGATGAGAATGCCCGTTGAAGGCACCATCGCGCGAGGAGACTTGGTCAGTAATGCAGCACGAGAGACAGGAAAAAACGCCAACGGATCATTGGTTACAAAAAACCCTATTACCGTCACAACAGAAATCATGGAACGTGGACAAGAGCGCTTTAATATTTATTGTCGTCCATGTCATGGTGCCGTTGGAGATGGTCAAGGCATTGCCTTTTTAAGAGCAAGAACCAAAGGATTTGTTCCTCCAACAGATCTAACTTCAGAACTTATAAGAAACCAAAGCGATGGTCATTTGTTTGATGTCATCACAAACGGCATTCGAAGTATGCAGTCTTATAGTTATCAAATTCCAACAGACGATCGATGGGCTATCGTCCATTATCTTCGCGCACTTCAACGTAGCCAACATGGTCAAATGAAGGACGTTCCAGCATCTATGAGAGACAAGGTGAATTAATATGAAACTTGAAGAAAAAAATATCTACATCCAAAAAACACCTTTTATTTTAAAGCAGAGCTTGCCAATTGCAGTCATTGGACTTGTTACTTGTATTATTGGTGCATTGATTGAAAAAGACCAATTTTACTTTTCATTTCTAGTTTCAGGCTTGTTTTGGTTAAGCATTTTATTGGGTGGTTTATTTTTTACGATGATTCACCATATTGTTGGCGCTCGTTGGAGCGTTGTCATTCGACGTATCTCTGAAACGATGGCCAACGCGATTCCCTACCTTGGGATCATTTTCTTGGTTGTTTTATTTATGGGCATTGGAAGTTTGTTTCATTGGAGCCATGATAACCCACTTGACCATCTTCTCATACATAAGCGACCTTTTTTGAATGTTCCTTTCTTTATCATTCGATCTATTTTGTATGTAGGTGTTTGGTCCTATTTAGGCATGTACCTCTATAAACATTCCGTAAACGGCGATCAAAAATATGACGTTTGCGATACGAGCAAACAATACCGGATTAGCGCGCCGGGCTTAATTCTGTTTTCGCTTACAGTTACATTTGCTGCATTTGATTGGATTATGACGCTTGATCATCATTGGTACTCTACCATTTTTGGTGTGTATTTCTTTGCAGGGTCAACCATGAGCTTTTTTGCATGTACAATTTTACTACTCGTATGCCTTCAACGCGCGGGACATTTGAAAAACGTCGTAACCATTGAACACTATCACGACCTTGGTAAACTCATGTTTGCTTTTACATGCTTTTGGACATTTGTGGCTTTTTCTCAATACATGTTGATTTGGTACGGAAACATTCCTGAGGAAACAGTTTGGTATTCTCATCGTTGGGAAGGATCTTGGAAGTATGTCAGTCTTTTCCTTGCTATTGGACACTTCCCTATTCCGTTTGTACTTTTAATGTCACGGCTTGCAAAAAGAAACATCAAGTTTTTAAGCATGATGGCTGTTTGGATGTTACTGATGCAATTTGTAGATCTACATTGGTTGGTTATGCCCAATTTTCACAATCACAATTTCCATTTCTCTTGGCTGGATATTGCAACTTGGATTACAACAGGCGGCTTCACATTGCATTTCATCACGCGCAAACTAAAAACAAATGCACTGATTCCGATCAAAGATCCATTTTTGGAAAAATCAATCAACTTTATGAATCACTAGAGGAGAAGACATGGGACACGTTTCACCAACAGGGTATGAAAAAAGCGACGTAAACGTTAAAAAGGTTGTTGTAGCGACAGTTTTACCAGCAATAGCGATCATCCTTTGCCTCATTGGGCTTGATCAATACATGACCATTGCCAATGAAAAAACCTATTATGACCATGTTTTGGGCGTTGAAGATTCAACCTATAAAGAACTTGTACAAAAAGAAACTGAAACACTTAACAATTACAAGGTCATTGATAAACAAAAAGGCATTGTACGTCTTCCAATTCAACGAGCAATGCAACTTATCGTACAGGAAAATCAATAACCAATGCTTTTATCAAGAGTCTATATTGCTTTCTGCTTGTCGATGCTTCTTTCGAGTGTGGCATCTGCACAAGTGTATGATGAGCAACCAGAACGTCTTGAAAAAATCGATGTTATTGAAAAGTTTGGGCAGACCATACCTACAGACTTTACGTTTATTGATGAAAATGGAGACTCCGTTTCATTATCGAATTACTTTCATGATGAAAAACCTGTCATTCTGACATTTGTTTATTACCGTTGCCCTATGCTCTGCACGTTCGTTCTCAATGCACTTGCAGAATCTTTAAACCAACTTCAAAATTGGGTTCCTGGTGAAGACTACCACTTGGTCACAATCAGTATTAATACAGAGGAAACACCTGAGGTCGCAAAAACCAAGCAGGCAAACTACCTTAAACTTTTTGAAAATCCCGCTTTTAAAAATCATAATGTTACATGGCATTTCTGGACTTCCCCTGACAATCAAGTTTCCACACTTGCCAACAATATTGGCTTTCAATATTACTACGATGAAGAAATTAAAGAATTTGCTCACCCTGCAGTTGTCTTCCTTCTTACGGATGAAGGCGTTCTATCTCGTAATATATACGGACTGAACTACCCAACCAAAGATATGCGCTTTGCATTACTTGAGGCCTCTGAGGGAAAAATTGGAACCGCCATCGAAAAGATTTTATTGTACTGCTATCATTATGATCCTGAACAAGGAAGCTATGTGTTGTTTGCACAAAACACAATGAAGGTTGCAGGACTTTTCACTATTTTCATCCTAAGTGGTTTCTTGGGCATGATGTGGAAATTTGAAAAAAGTAGAACCGAAGATAAGGGAGATCAAAGTGCGTGAATTCATTTCATGGATGATGCCTGAAGCTGCATCAACAGTTGCAAACAGTATCGATAACATCACTTACTTTATTATGTTAGTCAGTGTGTTCTTTTTCATACTTATTATGGCCGGCATTATTGTGTTTGCCATCAAATTTAAAAAGAAATCTGATGCTGACAAAACATCGCCCGTTGACAACAATCATATGCTTGAATTGGTTTGGACCATCATTCCTTCCATTTTGTTGGCCATCATGTTTGTGTGGGGTTTCCAAGTCTTCCTTACCATGTCTATTCCACCTAAAGATGCTGTCGAAATTAAAGTAACAGGTCAAAAGTGGTTTTGGACATTTACCTACCCCAACGGCCACGTTGAATCGGGCAAGTTTGTTGTACCTGTTAACACGCCTGTTAAAACCCTAATTTCATCTCGAGATGTGCTTCATAGTATGTTTATACCCGCATTTCGTACAAAAATGGACGCAGTACCAAACAGATACACAGTTGCTTGGTTTGAAGCGACAAAGACAGGAAAGTATCCACTTTATTGCACAGAGTTCTGTGGAACAAGCCACTCGGCGATGATTGCGGAAGTAGAAGTGGTTTCAAAAGCAGACTATGACAAATGGCTGCTTTCTTCAGCTGGACCTGCTGAAGGTGAAAGTCTGGCCGACTATGGTGCAGGTCTTTATAAGAAGAATGCATGTTTTACTTGTCACAGCTTGGACGGAAGCAGCATGCCCGGACCTACTTGGAAAGGTCTTTGGGGAACAAAACGGCAATTTGCTGATGGATCAAGTGCTGTTGTTGATGAAAACTACATTCGAGAATCAATCCTCAATCCCCAAGCAAAAATTGTACAAGGCTTTCAACCTGTGATGCCAGCATTTCAAGGCATCCTACAAGAAAAAGAAATCGAAGCTTTGATTGAATTTATTAAAACTGTGCAATAAGAACTAGGAAGCAATATGGAAAACACAAACACAAAAAACTATCTTAACGCAACCAAAGGCATTTGGTCATGGATGACAACCGTTGACCACAAACGAATTGGCATGATGTACCTTGGTTTTATTTTATTTGCCTTTCTTTTAGGCGGCTTATTTGCACTTACCGTACGCTTAGAACTTTTTACGCCTGAAGCGGGACCTGTATTTAAAAACGGTGATCAATATAATACGTTTTTTACGATGCATGGAATCGTGATGGTTTTTCTATTTATTATTCCTTCTATTCCTGCTGCAATTGGAAACTTTGTACTTCCTCAAATGGTAGGCGCACTTGATGTAGCGTTTCCAAAATTGAACCTTGCAAGCTTCTATATCTACGTCGCGGGTGCAGCGATGGCCCTTTACGTATTGATCCGTGGTGGCGTAGACACAGGCTGGACATTTTATACACCCTACTCGAGTACAATCGGTGGACCCGTCATCGTCATGGGACTTGCAGTGTTTGTATTGGGATTTTCATCTATTCTAACGGGGTTAAATTTTATCGTTACGATTCACAAACTTCGTCTGCCGGGCATTACTTGGTTTAATATGCCTCTTTTTCTTTGGGGAATGTACTCCACTTCTGTGATCCAAGTACTTGCAACACCTGTTATTGGTATCACACTTGTCCTTCTTGTTTTTGAACGCCTAGCAGGCATTGGTATTTTTGACCCTGCGATGGGTGGTGATCCAGTGCTCTTCCAACACTTTTTCTGGTTTTATTCACATCCTGCTGTGTACATTATGATTCTACCAGCCATGGCGATCATTTCAGAAATTATTGCGACATTTTCGCAAAAAAGAATCTTTGGTTATCGTGCGATTGCATATTCATCTGTTGCCATTGCTCTTTTTAGTTTCTTGGTTTGGGGACACCATATGTTTGTCAGTGGTCAATCCGCTGTCGCTTCCGTGATCTTCTCGTTTATCACTTTTGCGATTGCTGTTCCCACTGCGATCAAGGTATTCAGCTGGGTCGCCACCCTTTACGGTGGCTCGATCCGACTGAATACCCCGATGCTACATGCGCTCTCCTTTATCTTCTTGTTTGTTATTGGAGGCCTCACCGGCATCTTTCTGGCAACTCTGGCTGTCGATGTTCATCTACATGATACCTACTTCGTGGTCGCACACTTCCACTACGTTATGGTCGGTGGTACACTTGTCGCTTTCCTGGCTGCTCTTCACCACTGGTGGCCCAAGATGTTTGGGACCATGTACAATGA
>JAGRAZ010000044.1 GCA_020434345.1 Bdellovibrionales bacterium | reverse complement strand
TGACATGCAACTGTTTCCAGCCTTTAGCACAGAAGCATCTACAGTGGCCGCCGAGATAACGGTTTATAACTTTGAAAACAAAATTGAGCTTGGAAAACCTATCGAGATGACACTTAAGCAGAAGGACTCCACCAGACAATCGCTACACACCATTGATTGTTGCACAAACCCCATTGGCCCGCACAAAAAAACAATCATACAAACTGTGATTAAAGAAAAATCATTTCGAATTGATCAAGTTGAAGCCAAAACCCTCAACTAGAAAGTTTACTCTTCTTTACATATGAATGTTATTCGCGTGTATAAAAACCCGATGATTTTTTTGATTTTCAAGGCCGCAGATTTTGAGGCTGCGGAGCGTATGAAAATACGTGAGCAAGCCGAGAAAGCGAGAACACAGAAAATCAGAAAAAGAACGGGTTATTACTTTTAGGGCTTGTACCTTAGTCTTCTTTGGTATCGATTTTGGACTTTTGCTCAGACGATTCCTCATCTTTGAGCCCTTTTTTGAAATCTCGTATGCCTTTGCCTAGACCACCAAAAATTTCAGGAATCCTTTTAGATCCAAACAACATCACGATGATCACTGCTATGATAAGTAATTCTGGAACGCCTAAACCAAACATGCCCCTATTGTAGCAATATTCAAAGAAAGAGTAAATTCATTCTATCTCTTTGCTTATTTACCGACTTATAAGTAGGTACATGAAATCATATCATTTTTTTATTTTAACTTTTGCCGATTTTGCTATCGTACAGTCTGACGATGCGCGCCAAGGTTAAAATTTCTGTTATTTCTACTGGCCAAGAGTTTTTGCTTTTGGTTGCCAAGATGAACCTAAAGGGGATTCTGGTATTTTCTCCACAAATTCTCCCCCCTGACAGTGAACTTATTCTTGAACTCAAACTAGGCGTAGAAAACCCCATCATGCTCAAAGGATTTGTTCACAAAGTTTCTGAAGACGACGCCTCCAAAAGAGGAATGGTGATTGCTTTCTTAAATCCGTCAGAGGATACAAAAAAAACCATTCAGGACTTTATTCAAAGAAGCCAGGGAGAACCAGAAGAAAAACCTCTTCCCAAAAAGGAAAAGGTAAAAGAGACCAAAAAGGAAAAAATCCTTAAAGCCAAGAAACAAGCACAAACCAAAAAAAGCGAAGATGATGAAATCATACGCCCTGAAAAAACAGTAATTGTTGATAACACGCTTCCTGCCCTTTCGCTTCAAAGTCCAGATAATAGCAGAGAGCTATTGGTTTCTACCAAGGACGAAGAAAACGTACACCATGCTGGAAAAGGCCTCGGAGGAGAAACGCGCCATGTACAGATTCACGAAACTTTGACCCGCCGAAAAAAGCCGACCAAACCTTTTCAATTTTCAACCGTGTACAAAGCCTTAGGCATAGTGCTTGTATTGGTTGGTGTAGTGGTATTCTTTCGACATGGTGTTGGGTGGGTTGAAAAGACATTTGATATTCAACTTGTTCCGGATCAAGTCAAAACAGTGACAAACCCCAATCAGCCCCTTCCCACTGTGACACCGCAAGTTCCTAGCACCTCTTCAAATGCACCCGCAAGTGGCAGCCTTGATAGTGTTACTGTAGAGGACCAAGGTGATTTTATGAAAATCACACTTTTAGGGGAAGGAAACTACAACGACTTTACTGTCGAAAAACTTAAAGACCCCTACCGTCTAGTTTTTTCTTTTAACTCGCTTGATAAGCTAAATGCAACAATGCCAATGAATGTTAACAACAACCCTGTAAAAACAATTGAAGCCAAATCAGAAAATAACAAAATTATAATGACCATTTTCATGCTCAAAAAAGAATTTATGGAATTTGATGCCAAGCCTTTTCCAAACGCGATGGATATTTTCTTCTACAGAGAATGATAAAAAGTTTGTGCTATTTTTTTAAATACTACTGAAGCTCAACAATAATTTGACGCCCTGATTGCCCGACAACAGTCACTTTTTTTGCACCGACCATTAGATTCGATAGGTAAGAAGACAAATTTAACGATTCTTGAAGCACGTGAATCAAAAATACGGTTGCACCTGACATGTATTTTTTATCTTGTACATTTTGAATCACACCTCTCTGAGAAGCTAGGACTTTTTTGAATTCTTGCCATGAAGCAAAATCATGCACATTTTGCAATTTCACTTCATATACTCTTTGATTACCTGCTATTTCAAACCAAAGGGGCATAACATGTTCGATCATAGACAACGCTAACAATCCTGCCATTTCATCCTCTGAAAACTGCTTTGAAATACTTTCACTAAACTGTTGGTTGATTTGTCCTTGTTCATCTTGAACTTGATATACAAACTCAACTTCTTTGCCTCCAGAACGCAAAATTTTTGTCGTTATTGTAAAAGGTGAAAGAATATTTTGAGTGGGTTGTGAAAGAGCAATCATGCCCATGGACTTCAAATATGAAATCGTTTTGGAAGACCAATAATCACCTGAAGGTGTAATTTTTTGGTTTTCTTGTTGATTGAGTGCAAACGGACTCACGATTAAATTTGGCTTTGACTGAAAACCTGCAAATCCCCAATCGCTCAACTTGTTTTTTAAAAAATACCATTTCGGATCAATTTTGATTTCTAGGTTGTACTGACTTCCCACCATTTTCTGTTCAATAAATTGATAATCTTGAATAAACGAAGCAGTCATGTCGCTGAACCTTGCCTTCAAGATATTTTCATTTCTCGTAATCAATGCAGGATTGGCCAACGTTTGGCTTGCTTGCAGTAAACCTTTTACAAGCGCGTCTTGTTTAACTTTTTCTTTGGCCTTCATTAAATCATCAGAGCTCTCAATCGTAGCTTGATGCCGAACTTGAATGGTTTCTTGTTCTTGTGAAAGGCTTGTTGTAGCCCATAACAATATATAGATACATAGTAATGACCGAAAGCGTTTCATCATATTCATGGTTTGGTTGCCACAAGAAGTTGGAAAGTTCCTTCTTGCGTGACTTTTTCATTTTGATTGTAGACTTTTCGTTCAAGAAGCACAATGCCTGTACCTTCCGCCCTGCCTTCTTTTTTCTCTATCACTTTGGATTTAACATAAATGGTATCACCTATGAAAATAGGACGTTTAAACGACCATGCAAGATTCATAAAGGCTTGAATATGATAATCAAGCTCATCTGTCTGAAGACCTGCTGCAATGGAAAGACCTAAAAGTCCATGGGCTATTCTTTTGCCAAACATACCTTTTTCAGCAAATGTTTGGTCCATATGAAGCGGGTTAAAATCGCCGCTTAGACATGCAAAATTGACAATATCAGCCTCTGTAATCGTGCGTGAAAGTGTAGTCTGTTCAGAACCCAGTTCAATTTCTTCAAAATAGAGTTTTCGTATGCGTAACATAGGGCTTACCTTAGCGTAAAATCTTCAAGTCCGCCAAGAAAAAGGGGGCAATCCGTTGCTTGCGTACCAAAGCTGTTGTATAAGCAAACCATGCAAATACGTTTTGCACACATACTTTGGGCAGGTCTCTTTTTACTGACTGCATGCACATACCATAAAGTGAATCTTATGGGTTCACCATCCACCCCTTTTCATCATCTTGAAAATAAACTCACCAAACATAAAAAAGTCTACGGTCTTGAAAAAGTTATGTTTGATACCCATGTAACCTACTTCACACCCGAACTTCGTGAATTGTATGTAGATGAATATGCAAATATTTTTGATTTAAGCGAGCCTGAAAAAGAAGCAATGCTTGCTCAAGAAATCAAAGATGCCCAAGAATATGATGATTTTTATATTGCACATTTTGCATCTGAGCGAGGCTATCAAAATATTAACGAGCAAAGTGAAACCAAAAGAATTTGGGCAATACGTTTAGATGATGTTGGTTCTGAATTGCGTCCGCTTTCGATTGAACCCCTTCGACGTTCAGAACAACAGCAATACTTCTTTCCTCACATGGACGGATTTTCAAAGTTATACAAAGTTCGTTTTCGAAAGACAACATCACAAGAAAAACATCTCGTGATGACCAGCCCGGCTCGAACAATTGAATTTGATTGGAACTTCTAAAATGACACACCCAACTGTTCGTATTTCAGATATTGGTCAATATTTAGGGCAGACTGTAACCATTCGTGGATGGTTGTACAACAAGCGCTCCAGTGGCAAACTACAGTTTTTACAAGTGCGCGATGGATCCAACATTGTTCAGTGTGTGATCTTTAAAGGTGATGTTTCCGAAGACTTATTTAATGCGGCTGACAAGCTTTCGCAAGAAAGTTCACTGATTGTCACAGGCGTAGTCAAAGAGGATAAACGCTCTCCACTTGGTTTTGAGCTTGGTGTTTCAGACTTACAAATTCTGCATGTACCAGCACACGAGTATCCAATCAGTCCTAAAGATCACGGCATTGCATTTTTACTCGATCATCGTCATCTTTGGTTACGTTCCAAACGCCAAAACGCGATTTTGAAAATTCGCTCGGAACTTATCAAGGCCATTCGGGATTACTTTGATCAAAAAGACTTTGTCTGTTTAGACGCACCAATTTTTACACCGAACGCATGCGAGGGTACATCGACACTGTTTGAAACAGATTACTTTGGAGACAAAGCGTATCTTACACAAAGTGGTCAACTCTACATGGAGGCAGGAGCCATGGCTTTTGGCAAAGTGTACTGTTTTGGTCCCACGTTTCGTGCAGAAAAATCCAAAACAAGACGCCACCTCACAGAATTTTGGATGGTTGAACCAGAAGTGGCATTCATGAACATCGAAGAAGACATGGCGCTGGCCGAAAACTTTTTGCAAGAAGTTGTGGGTCGTGTGCTTGAAACAAAAAAAGAAGAATTAGAAATACTAGAACGCGACACAAAATTTTTGCAAAACACCATCAAAGGAAATTTTCCGCGTGTGTCTTACACAGATGCAGTTGCGCAGCTCCAAAAACTAGGAAGCGACATCAAATGGGGTGATGACTTCGGTGGTGATGATGAAACCATTTTAACCAAAGAATATGATCGACCAATTATTGTGCATCATTTTCCAACCGCTTTTAAAGCTTTTTACATGAAAGAAAACCAACATGACCCAAAGGTGTGTGAGTCGATGGACATTCTTGCACCTGAAGGCTACGGCGAGATCATTGGTGGTGGTGAACGCGAAACTTCGCTTGAGACGCTCGAGAAAAAAATCAAAGAGCATGATCTACCGAAAGAAGCGTTCGAATGGTATTTGGATTTGCGTAAGTATGGTTCTGTTCCGCATGCAGGTTTTGGTCTTGGGTTAGAGCGTTTGGTGACATGGGTGTGTGGATTGCATCATGTGCGTGAGACGATACCTTTTCCTCGAATGATGGAACGCCTCAAACCGTAGAAACTTTACAGACTTTCAGACAAATATATTCATTCCACGAAATGGCTCGCTAGCTTAGCGCTAGCTGCGCTTGAGTTTCGTTTCATGAATATATTTGTCTTAAAACAACTACTTTCTACAGAAGCTTTGAGTAAGGCTTGTTTATAGTTACATCGCGTGCCATGTTCGCATTATGGTCTAGATACACTCCACGGAGTTAATGCGTACTATCCTTTTTATGGCGTGTAATAGGGATTACTTAATGGTATTTCCTCATATAGGGAGAAATATTGATCGCAAATAAGATACAAATCTCCATTAGAAGTTTGCAATTGTTGTTGAAAGATCAATTTTTTATACAATCCAACCCTGTCAGTTCTGGATGATGGCCCAGTTCCTAAAGCAAAAGTTTCATCACTTAATTCTATTACATCGTCGGCAAATGTGGTTGTATCAAAATCTTTAAACAAATCTTCTTGCGTGTATTTAAATGTTTTTTGATACAAATTGTAAGGTCCGTTATTTATTTGAACCTCGATCAATCGATCATCCATAAAGAGGCTGCTTAATTTATTAGTAGCGCGTGTCTTTACGGTGGATTGAGAAATGAATCTAAATGAAAATCCCAGGTGATCAGAAATATCAGGCACCGGAACTTTTATATTTGTAACTGTTTTACATGATGTATTGCTCCACGGGAATCTTGAATGTCTGCATTCGTATAGTTCAAAATCTTTACGAAAATGAAAATCATCGATTCTTACATCGATCGTGCATTTAGTTTCGTTCCAGTCTTTTCGTGCGTGAGATGAGGTACTGATAAGTAAAATTGTAAAAAACAATGCGGTAAGGATTTTTTTCATACAACACTCCTAATAATTCTTGCCTTTGAAATAGCTCAATTTATATGTCGCGTCAACGTTTTTTTTAAGTCATAGATATTATTATATATTTTGAATTTCCCTTCTATCTAACCAAACCATGATTTTGCACGTTAGGGTCCAGATATTTGTCCTACGTAACCCACGTAGCGGTTGAGACCGCGCTAGGCCCTCTTGACATGGGGCAATGCAGCATGATATTTCAGTCGCCATGAACACAAAAATCATATGTACTTTTTTGACCCTTATCCTATCTACAGCGGCACTTGCACAACAAGACACAACCGCCCAAAGTCGCAGCAAAACAATTAGGCTTCCGATGCCAAAAGAATTAGAAGCAAAATTTAATTACGATTTGAATGATGATGGGATTGTTACACCAGAGGAAAAACAAGGTGCACGATTAAAATTTATTGAAAACTGTGGTTATATTCTGGCCCGTCTTGCAGACGCCTATTTTTATAACGATGAAAATCATATTGAACTCAACACAATGAATTTTAATGATTATCGTTGTGAATTCTTTTTGGGCCAAACCCTAGACGAATATTTCCCAAAATAAATACGATATCTCATCGTATCAATAAACATTAAAAAATTAAGGAAGTTTATAAACCAAAGAGTTTTTTGTCGACCTTAAGTCCCTGCGCCTTGGCCTCTTCATAAAAAGTAGGAAGATGTTTGCACGCCACGTGCTCACCGATCATTTGTCCCTTTTCATCGACTTTCAAAACTTTGAAGACAAACAGATCTTGAATTTCATAATGTCCATTTTCATCAATCCCAATAACTTCAGAAATATGCGTAATTCTTCGCGATCCATCCCGAAGTCGTTGCGCCTGAACTATAATATCAATCGCAGATGCAATTTGTGATCGCATCGCACGCAAAGGCAAATCTACATCACTCATCAATGCAAGTGTCTCTAACCTTTCAAGCGCACCCTTGGGATGATTGGCATGTAATGTTGCAAGGGACCCAGAATGTCCTGTGTTCATGGCTTGAAGTAAATCCAATGCTTCGGCTCCACGCACCTCACCAATCACAATACGATCCGGTCGCATACGAAGCGATGATTTGATCAGCTCACGCATGGTAACCTGCCCCTCACCCAATCGATCTTTAACTTGTGTTTCCATCGGCAAAACATGGTCTTGCGAAAGTTGCAATTCAGAAGCATCTTCAATCACAATGATTCTCTGATCTTGTGGAATCAGACTGGATACAACATTTAAAAGTGTAGTTTTACCCGATGAAGTTCCGCCCGAGACAATCGTATTTTTGGCCATGACCATGCAAAGATTGATAAACTTGGCCATCTCCATCGACATCGATCCACTTTCCACAAGTTGTTTCATGGTCAGTTTGTCTTTGGAAAATTTTCGAATGGTAAGATAAATACCTTTTTTGGCAGCAGGTGGAATGACCGCATTGACACGAGATCCATCAGCAAGTCGACCATCCATGATGGGTTCTTTCTCATCAATCGAACGACCCACTGCTTGCGCGATTCTTCGAACAGCCGCAAGTAAATCATCTTCTGAATCAAATTGTGCTTTGGTCTTAAAAAGCTTACCCTTTTTTTCCACAAAGATTTGATCATGGCCATTGACCATGACCTCGCTCACCCCTTCATCTTGTAAATAAGAGGCAATCGGCTTTAAAAAGCCAGCCGTGGCTTCACTGAAAAAATCGGTCATACCGCTTCAAATGATACATCAGCTTGGGCAATTTTCCCAAACATATCGGTAGTTTTTGCTATCCTATTGATTACTTGCGTTATTTTCATGTATAGGGGGGTTCGTGAAAAAACTGATATATATAAGCCTACTTTGGACCGTCACATCAGCATGGGCAGTTACGGCAGATTATCGTTTTCCAGAAATGGAATTCAAAAACGTACAAGATTACATTTCCCGTCGATGCACACACCAAAACGGACAAAAGCTTCAAGATATTGATTTTGATATTTGTAAAGAAGCACTTGAAGCTGCGCAAAGTTTAGCTTCTTACTTTGCAACCAAAGCAGGAGCGGACATGGCATGCATAGAAGCCTACTCCCTCGGAGTTCGACCCATGTTTGAAGCGTGGAAAACTCCAACACAAGACATGGACAACCAAGCATTTCAAAAATACCAAAATGTTCCATTTACATCTGCAGAAACCACAGGACGGGAAAAAGCCCAAGCACAAGCACAAACCCAAGCACAAGATGATGTTCTAAAGATCTTTAGCGACGCTGTTGGAAAACGTGATGAAAACGGCAACTTTGTGATTCAACTTGAACCCAATCCCAAAATGGAGCCGTGGACTGGCGTTACACGCGCACATGAAAAACATCTCCCGATTTTGCACTATCAAGATCTTCTTTCTGCACGTCTTATATCAGTAACAGACCCATGGGAGAAAAAGATACAAGCATCAACTTTGTTTGATTTTCAAAACCCAAAACCATGCAATCGAAGCAACGAACTTTCAAAAGATAAATCACTTCCATCTATCTCAGCATACTTTGATCAACGCCAACTCATAACAGATGCAGATTTTCAACAAGGCCAACAAGTTTTAGATGTGTTTTTGTATGATGCCAAATCCAAGGGCAGAGCGTTTTATGACAACATCAAAAACCTTACTAAGAAAGTGCTTGTTGAGGTTCCTATTGTCATTGAAAATCGTGATACCACAAAAACCAATAACGCTGATTTAACAAGAGACACTTCTGATGATCCTAAACTTATTGATCCATACAAAACAAAAATTGAAACCAAAAAAATTCCGCTTACAACTCAAGAAGTGGTCCAATATCAACGTTTGTTTCGAGACTTCTTTATTCACGCTTACAATCATCGATATAGTATTGAATACGCTCAAGCTTCTTTTGACAGTGCGATAGAAGGACATTTTATCAATGCCCAAGCGCTAGGAAAAGATATCGGTCTACGTTACGCTACAACCACTGCGGATGCGTTATCGTTTTCTCATCGGTATCAAACTGTTTCGCAAATTTCATATCAGAATCAATTTCTACCCACATACAACGAAACTTTTATGAAAATTTCAGATAAGTTTAAAAACAGCGCGGTGTTAGAAATTTCAAATCTTACAATTATTGGTGAAGATGAAGATGGTATTTTTCGCAAAGGAGAAAAAATTCGAGCATCTTTTGATATTTCCAATTTGGGTATGCAATATGTCAATGCCACAGTTGAAATCGCACCTCTTACTAATTCATTAAATCAATCCTTAGGTAGTATTGATTTTGATCTTGTCGAGATGCCCGGTCTTTCTAAACGAAAATTTACATCAGATATTCTGGCAACTGTGATTGCCAATACAGGTACTTCCTTCTCCATTCCTATTCGTGTCACAGGTGGCGAGACGTTGACACAGTATAAAATTAAATCTACAGACGCAAGGTCCATCGAAGTGCTTGCGCTTGTAAAACTTGATCGGGTTTTTCCTCAACTTTTGATGTTTAATGATAACAACCCGCATGAAAGCACCATTGAATTCACAGCGTTTGTTTCTAATCCCTCAAGCACAAATAAAAATGTGCCCTTTTTTATCAATGCTGACATTGTTGGCTTTACCAATACAGTAAGTGAAATTGGAGAAGATGGCTTGGGTGTTTACAGTTTATCCATGGAAGATGAGATTGCGAGCAATCGTAACGAGCCCATTTTACTTCGAACACGGCACCTCGATACCCTTGAAGTGATTTTGAAAAAGAAGATAGAAGCCTCTATACAGGTTTGTGCAAATGCACAGCAAATTGAATGCGATAAACAAGTATCTGTTTCTTACACCGTTGAACAAGATGCAAAAAAACTCATTTTAGAATACTTCGACAAAGCATCTCAATATAGTCCATTGCTACAAACCCAAGTTGAGCCTTTTGAACAACTCAATAAAATTCATCAGCATGAAAAAAGAATGAATGAGCTCATCAAGTACATTGATGGTTTTGTGACCCAAGAGGGTGTAACGCGAACCAAATGGAAAAAACAAAGCCAAGTGCAACTCACAACGATTGGCGTGCTTCAAAACATGTTTCGATTTCACAAACAACAAAACAATCCATACTACGATCAGCTTGGTAAAGTTCTAAGCCATCATGCTTCTACACTTGCCGCACCATGGGGTGGTGGCCAAAGAAAGCATTACCTTGAAGCCCTCTCCCAATTTTCCTCTTCTGTCTCCACCAAAACAAAAGATTACAAGTAAGACTTCAGCCTGTAGCGTCAATAAACCATTGATATAATAGAACTATATTAGATTCTCCTGTCAAATATTGATATTGACACATTCTGTCATTTTTTATAGTATGGGCGCCTATGGTAAAGCGCTTATTTATTCTCATACTTTTTTATGCATCTGCGATACCTTTTCATGTGTACGCAATCGATGCCGTGGATGTACTTATAAAAAACGGCACGATTGTTACGATGAATAACAATGGTGACATCATCCAAAATGGCTCGATAGCCATCTTAAACGACAAAATTGTTTATGTTGGTCAAAAACAAGAAAAGGATTTTACAGCAAAGACAATCATAGATGCACAGAACGGTTTGATTATTCCCGGTCTCGTTAATGGACATACTCACATTCCCATGTCTCTGTTTCGAGGTGTTGCTGATGATATGGAGTTAATGGATTGGTTAACAAACTATATTTGGCCCGCTGAAAAATTGAATGTTAATCCAAACTTTGTCTATTGGGGAACAAAGCTTGGATGTTTAGAGTTAATAGAAAGTGGAACTACCACTTTTGTTGATATGTATTTTTTTGAAGATGTAATTGCACAAGCAACTGAGGAATGTGGTCTAAGAGCAATACTCGCTCAAACACTTATCGATTTTCCTGTACCTGATAATAATCAGGCTGATGCAGATCAACGATGGGAAAATGGAATTTCATTAACTGAAAGTTTTATACAAAAGTGGAAAGATCATCCATTAATAACCCCCGCAGTAGGTCCTCATGCTCCTTATACTGTGAGCCCAGATCACCTAAGAGTCACTTCAGGACTATCTAAGAAACACAATGTTCCATTTGTTATACATGTCTCAGAAACTGCTCACGAAGCAGAAATTATAAACGACCGTTATGGTTCTGATGCACACAGTTCAATTCAATACCTACATGATCTCGGGGTATTATCACCCTTGGTAATAGCTGCACATGCAGTTTGGCCAACAAAAAATGACGTACAACTTCTTTCTTCATCTGGTACCGGTGTAGCGCACTGCCCACAATCAAATCTTAAATTAGGCTCTGGTGTGTCTCCAGTACCAAGTATGCTCGATATGGAAGTCCCAATTTGTCTTGGTACAGATGGTGCTGCATCAAACAATGATTTAAATCTTTGGGAAGAAATTAATTTAGCTGCCATTCTACACAAAGGCGTGAATCATAATCCAAAAGAACTTGACGCCCAGAAAGCATTTTCTATGGCAACCATTCTTGGTGCAAAAGCAATTCACATGGATAAATCAATTGGATCGCTAGAACCGGGGAAAAAAGCAGATATTGTGATCGTAGACCGATCATCAACTCACCATATCCCTTACAACAACAACAATATTTACTCAGAATTGGTATACGCAACAAAAGGTAGTGATGTATCAACCGTCATTGTCAATGGTGATATTCTTTTGCAAAACAGGACTCACAACAAATTAAAAAAGAAAGAAATTGTTCAGAAAGCAAAACTACTTCGCGAAATGATAGATCAATCATTAAAAGAAAATCGTTAACGATAAGTCCTTTTGTGCCCCTTTTGATTTAGTTGAGTTATCTCTTAGCTAATATATATAAAATAAATAATAAAAGATGAAATCAGAATATATTACAGAAACGGATCGAGATTGGTTGATCAGCATACTTTCAAACCCAGAAGTTACTCGATATTTGCCCATAACCACTTTTAGCCAATGAATTTTTTAATAAATACCTACGTATCAGTGAGCTTGGAAATCCCTTTGGTATCTTTGTGTACAAAAACGCAGATCATGAAAGAGTGGGATACGGCGTTTGCAGACCCTATGAGTGGGATCCAAGCATCAAAGGGATCGAAATTGGATATATCATTGATCCACAACACTGGGGCAAAGGAGTAGCAAGTCATATTGCCAAAGACCTCATGAAAAAAGTAACACCCCAACCCAGTACAGCTGTTTATGCGTTAATCCATGATGAAAACATCGGTTCACAAAAAGTGATTCAAAAAGTAGGTTTTACCCATTTTCATAAAACCACCAACCAGCAAAACACAAGCATCTGGCGCTTTGGCTACTAACTCGGTGAGGCTTGATTTTTGGCCCTAAAAGGCGTATAAGCTACCCCACTTAAACCAAACAGGTTTTCGTTTGGATGGGTCATTCCACCCCATCCAAATTGGCTTTTAAAGCCATCCCTAGGTGCCTTGGATGATCCAAGATAAAGGGGCCCAACAATTCAAAAATGGGTCAGAAAACCAAAGCCTCAAAGCAAGGTGCACGTCGCACCCAATGAGGGATAACCTAAAACAAGAAAGGAAATGGAATATGTCTATTACATTAGAAAACTTACTCAATGCGGGTGCGCACTTTGGTCATCAGACCCATCGTTGGAACCCCAAAATGAAACCCTACATCTTTGGTGCGCGTAACGGAATTTACATCATCAATCTTGAAAAAACACTTACACAATGGAACGAAGCACGTCACGCAATTGAAAAAGTTGTCGCTCAAGGTGGCAAACTTATGTTTGTCGGTACAAAACCTCAAGCAGCTGAAATCATCGAAGAAGAAGCCAAACGCGCTGATCAATACTTTGTCAACCGTCGTTGGTTAGGTGGCATGCTTACAAACTTTCCAACCATTGAACTACGCATCAATCGTTTAAAAGAACTTGAAACTTTTCTAGTATCTGAAGATGTAAAAGATCTTCCAAAAAAAGAAGTTTCTCGTTTAGAAAAAGAAAAAATTAAACTGGAAAGAAGTCTTTCAGGCATCAAAAACATGAAAGATCTTCCAAAAATGCTTGTTGTTGTTGATCCTAATAAAGAACATCTTGCATGTGCTGAAGCGCGCAACCTCAATATTCCTATTGTTGCGATTGTTGACACAAACTGCGATCCTGACGGTATTGATTTTGTTGTTCCAGCAAATGACGACGCACTGAAATCTATTCGCTTGTTCTTTACAGAAATTGCAAACACTTGCCTAGAAGGTTCAAAAACATATGAATCAGTTCTTCGCAAACAAGAAGCAACCAAAAAAGTAGATGAACAAAAAACTGCTAAAGCAGACAAAGCTGAAGATAAATCTACAGAAAAGAAAAAAGGTCCTGTTGTTGAGCGAAAAAAAGCGACACAAGAAACAACAACCAATAACAATGAAGAATCTGTGAACGCGTAATTTTTTACGTTAGATTGAAAGGATAAATGAAATCATGACGAATGTAACAACTGATATGATTAAAAGCCTTCGTGCCATGACAGGCGCGGGAATGATGGATTGTAAAAATGCACTCAACGAAACAGGTGGAGATGTAAACCAAGCGGTAGAGTTTTTGCGCAAAAAAGGCCTTGCATCTGCTGCAAAAAAAGCGGATCGCTCTACATCAGAAGGTTTGATTTCTTCTTACATTCACGCTGGTGGTAAAATTGGCGTTCTTATTGAAGTTAATTGTGAAACTGACTTTGTTGCTCGTAACGATCAATTTAAAGCTCTTGTTCATGATCTTTCTCTTCACATTGCAGCTGCAAACCCAGAGTTTGTAAAACGCGATGATGTACCTACTGAAGTAAAAGAAAAAGAACGAAGTGTATTCATGGAACAAACTCGTGAGCTTAAAAAGCCTGAAAACGTTCTTGAGAAAATCGTAGACGGTAAAATGGACAAGTTCCTTGCGGACGTTTGCCTTCTTGAGCAACCTTTTGTGAAAAACCCTGACCAGAAGGTTCAGGACCTCGTCACACAGGCTATTGCAACCATCGGTGAAAATATTACTGTTAAGCGCTTTGTACGATTTGAAATGGGAGAGAATGTAGCGTAAGTAGGATGTACATGCCATCACCTAAGTACAAACGAGTTCTTTTAAAACTAAGTGGGGAAGCGCTGTGCCCTGATTCAGGTTACGGCATCGACCCAACCATCCTTGATAATATTGCAGAGGAGATCAAGGAGCTCTATGAGCTTAAGATTGAACTGGCCATTGTTATTGGTGGGGGCAATATCTACAGAGGCGTAAAAGGCTCAACCCAAGGTATGGACCGCGCAACTGCCGATTACATGGGCATGCTTGCAACTGTCATGAATGCGCTGGCCCTTCAAGATGCGCTTGAACGCAAAGATGTTTATACACGAGTCCAGAATGCATTGCGCATTGATGAAATTACTGAACCCTATATTCGTCGTAAAGCCTCGCGCCATCTTGAAAAAGGTCGTGTGGTGATTTTTGCGGCTGGAACAGGTAATCCTTATTTTACAACTGATACCGCAGCTTCTTTGCGTGCTATGGAAATCAACGCAGAGGTGATCTTGAAAGCGACACGTGTTGATGGTGTTTTCGATAAAGACTC
>JAGRAZ010000043.1 GCA_020434345.1 Bdellovibrionales bacterium | reverse complement strand
CTCACTTTTTTTACCAGAGGGAAAAAGCGTTTTTTTCCTCATCTGCATCAACAAAGGTTGATGCTAGAAGACGGAGAGTAATTTTCTTGTGCAAAAATCGTCTTTGTTTTAGAACGTACAAAAGGAGAAAGCATGAAAAATTTTTTTTTTTTTTTCAAAGCATTTGCCATGAAGGGCAATATGATCGATATGGCCATTGGTATTGTGATTGGTGGCGCTTTTGGAACAATTGTTAAATCCATGGTGGATGATGTATTGATGCCAATTGTGGGTTATTTTGGAAGTGGTACAGACTTTACCAATAATTTTATCACACTGAGTGACGGAAGTTTTGAAACGCTTGCCCAAGCCAAAGAAGCAGGTGCTGCTACAATTAATTACGGACTCTTTATCAATGCATTTATCAGTTTTGTGATTGTTGCTTTTGTATTGTTTATGATCATCAAGGCCATGAACAAAATGAAAAAGAAAGAAGAAGCTGCGCCTTCTGCACCTCCAAAACAAGAAGTGTTGTTAGAAGAAATTCGCGATTTATTAAAAAAGTAAACTGTATTTTTTATTACAAAAAGGCCTGCCATCATTTTGGCGGGCTTTTTTATTTTTTCTTTTTACATTTGTCTAAGAAACTTGAAGAAGGTTCAATAACTTTTTCACCTGATTCAGTAGCAAATTCTCTCATTAATTCTTCTTGCTTGGTGCTTAATCTTTTAGGAACAAGTACTTTAACCTCAACATAATGATTGCCTTTTCGATTGCTTCCTAGAATTGGCATGCCTTCATTTTGTAAAACAACTTGATCACCGTTTTGAGAACCTCTTGGTATTTCAATTGATTTAGACCCTTCTAATGTCTCAACCATGACTTTAGATCCTAAAGATGCTTGCGCAATACCTATTTTTGCAAAACTAAAAATGTGTTCTTTTCTACGAATTAGATGAGGGTGTTCTTCAATCAATACCTGCACATACAAATCACCCTGTGGTCCTCCCTTTGAACCGAAATGACCTTTATGAGAAATTCGCACATGCATGCCCGATTCAACGCCTTTGGGAATATCTACATCAATTTTTTCCTTAGCAATTTCTCTTGTGCTACCTTTACATGTTTTGCAAGGTTTCTTATTGATTTGACCTTGGCCTCTGCACTGTGGACATGGAGTAGCAATTGAAATAAAACCTCTGTTTTGTTGTACCTGTCCATATCCTTGGCACATTGAACATGTTTCAGGTGTATAACCTTTTTCATGTCCAAGCCCTTCACAAACGTGACAATCCTTTGATACTTCAATTTGTATTTGCTTCTTTACACCGTTTGCAGCTTCAACAAGTGTAATGGTTGTTTGTGACTCGATATCTGCGCCCGCTTGAGGTCCGGACCTTGGTTGAGATCTGCCGAAACCAAAAAATGATTCAAAAATATCTCCAAAAGAGGAAAACACATCTTCCATATTTGAAAATCCATGAAACCCTTGATTTTCAAGACCCTGATGACCAAATCGATCGTATGTTGATCGTTTCTGTGGATCTTTTAATACTTCATATGCTTCGGATGCTTCTTTGAAATTTGTTTCAGCTTCTGCATCATTGGGATTTAAATCAGGATGATATTTTTTGGCTAATATTCGATACGCTTTTTTAATTTCAATTTCAGTTGCAGATCGTGAAACTGAAAGAATTTCATAATAATCTCTTTTGGACGTCATAGAATAAATTGTATCGTAATCACATTTGAGTTGTTTGCAAGCGCTTATACAAAAAAGCCCACTTTAAAAGTGGGCTTTTTGTAAACGAAAGGAAAGAAAAAATTATATTTTTCCTGCCAATTGTAGTGCAATAACCAATGAAAAGATAACAAGTGACTCAACAAGTGCAAGACCTACGATCATAGGAACGAAAATCTTGTTTTGAGCACCGGGATTGCGTGCAATACCTTCCATCGCAGAAGCAATGGCTTTACCTTGACCTAATGCACCGCCCGCAGATGCCAAACCCATTCCAAGGCCCGCTGCCAAAGCAAGATACATTTTTACATTTTCAGTCAAATCAGGACGAGGAACTTCTCCCTCTGCTGCAAATACAACACCTGTTACGCAAACAACAAAGAGGCTTGCAAAAAATCCAATTACAGTACTACGTTTTATCATTTTGATTCTCCTATTTTTAAAGTTATCCGTTACAAACAGGTATCTTGGGAGATCCTGCCCCCACTAAACTTTAGTGGTCGTGTGCAACGGCCATGGATATATAGACCATTGTTAGCATTGTAAAAATAAATGCTTGTACAAATGATACAAATATACCCAAAAGCATAAATGGAATGGGCACCAAGTACGGCACTAACATTCCAAAAGTTTCAACAACCAAATGGTCCGCTGAAATATTCGCCATCAAACGAATCGTAAGTGTGATAGGGCGAAGAACTGTACTCACCAACTCAATAGACACAAACAAAATCTGAAATGCAAAAAGTGGAATAAAAATTAGTATCCACGCAATGGGGTTTTTAATTCCACCAAGGGAAATAGGTGCCACAAAATGTTTGATGTAAGACCATCCGTGTTCTTTGAATCCGAAATAGTTAAACGCTGCAAAAGAAAAAATTGCAAGAGTCGCCCCTGTTGCCCACGCTTCAGTTGGTGGTAAAAAACCGGGTATTAGGCCTAAAAGATTAGAAAAAAGTAAAAAGATAAAAAGTGTTCCTAAAAATGGTAGGTACTTTCTTCCGTGGGGTCCAATGACATCATCACAAAAGGAAGCTAGCATTTCAACCAATAACTCAAACACACTACGTAGATTAAATTTTTTCTCTGGAATGATATTTTTAGAAACATCTTTCCATTTTGGATAAATAATAATGGCAGATGCTATTAAAAGTAGAACAATGAAAAAAGTTGAAACAATATGTAGATTCTCATGTTCAATGCCGGGAATGTATCGGCTAAAAAATGTAAATGGGTGATGCACGTACGCTTTCCTTTCTTGGAGCTATTTTGCGAGCCAGACACTAGCGAAAATGCCAGAAATTGCAACGATAAAAATGCCCGCACCAAAAGACATCAAGTGCAAATCAAGCCATTTTGGCAATATGATGATGAGGCCGCCAAGAAACAGAAATTTCAACGCCAACAAAATGGCCCAAAGACCGATATTGTCAGCATTTTGAGAGATTTTTCGGTAGAGTCCATACCAAATCACAAGATTGCCCAACATGAGTCCCAAACCCCAAAAAAGCGATACTGGCTTCATCCAATCAACCACCAAAAGAAGGCCTGCGGCCATGATAATAAGTAATATACTGCCTATCCAGAGTGCTTTCACTGTAACCTTCTTTGTACTTCTCTGATCAATACCCATGCACTTGCGATGGCCATAACAACGGGCACAATCCACCATGCTGGATGAAGAGCAAAACGCTGGATGACCCAATACCCAATCACAATACATATAGAGGGAATCAAAACAGACTCAATCGCCAATATGATCAACGCTGAATTTTTCACAAGATATGGCTGTCCTACCACGAGTAAGCATGTTTGGCATGACAAAATACCTCACCTTGACACCTTGCGTTTAATATGGGAAACTTACCCACCATGCTACATATTCTTTTTGCACTTTTGGCTTCGATGCATGCCTACGGGCAGGATTCATCCTATTTGACCTACCCAACAGGGCACATTGATCTAGACGATGTTTATACGGTACTGGACAAACAAAGAAAAGAGTTGAGAAAATGCCACCAAGATTATTTGGAAAAAATTCCGGGTGCGTTTGATGAATTGCACATTGAATTTCAAATTAATTTTGATGGAAAAGCTGTCCTTTTTGAACAAAAAGATGTGAGTGCCCCAAAATTGGTTGCGCTTTCTTGTATGAAAAGCATCATTCAATCTCAAATTTTTCCCAAACCAAGTATGGGTATTGTATTTATTGGTTTTGATTCTGATTTGGTCGCGTATGACCGAATCGATGTAAAAAACAATCCGTTATCTCGCAATTCAGTTACGCTGATTCCGTATATTCCACAAAAAATGGTAGATGCCATGGTTGAGATGTACATGCCTTATTACAAACGTTGCTTCTTGCATGCATCTCAAAAAAAACGTTCTATGAAAATTTCTCTTTTATGGACCGTCAATGAAAATGGTTTAAGTGAAAACATTGTTGCACAATCTAAACCCCAAGAAAGTTCGGTTGATCAATGTATGATGTCTGTTACAAAAGAGCATCGATACCCAACGGGTTATGCACCTACTTCGGTGCGACGCGAATTTAATGTAAAATAATTTTGTTTATTACAATTTAGTTATAACTGCTTCATGTGCAGAAAGTGTTTTTTTCAATAGATCTTCTGTATGCGCGATCGATAAAAACCAAGCTTCAAAAGCAGAAGGTGGAATAAATACACCTTCATCCAGCATGCCATGAAAATATTTTTGAAACATTTTCTGATTGGTTTTTTTCACATCTTCAAAATTGTAGACATTTTTATTTGTAAAAAATGGTGTCATCATTGAGCCCGCATACTGTACAGTCAAGTCAACTCCATGGTGTTTAGCAATTTTTTCCATCTGGTCTGCAAGAAATTGTGTTCGCATGGCGAGTGTTTGATACAACTCTTTGTCTTTTAAAAGTTTTAATGTTTTGATACCGGCTGCCATGCATACTGGGTTTCCTGATAGTGTACCTGCTTGATAAATAGGTCCTTGTGGTGATACTTTTTCCATGATCACTTTTTTACCACCGTAGGCACCCACAGGCATGCCGCCGCCGATAATTTTACCCAGACATGTAAGATCGGCTTCAACACCAAAATATTCTTGTGCGCCTCCGGGTGCAACACGAAAACCTGTCATGACTTCATCAAAAATTAAAAGAACATTATGATCATCACAAAGTTGTCGAATGTTTTGAATGTATTCTTTATCAGGAACAATCACACCCATGTTCCCGCTGATAGGTTCAATAATCACAGCTGCGATTTCACGTGCATGTTTTTTAACCATGGCTGAAAGCGCATCAAAATCATTAAAGGCAACTGTAAAAGTCAGCTTTGCAGTGTCCGTGGGTACACCGGGAGAACCGGGTATACTGTGTTGGGCAACACCGGAACCTGCTTGGACCAAAAAGGAATCTCCATGACCGTGATAGTGGCCTTTGCATTTTACAATAGAAGGTTTATCCGTAAAACCGCGTGCCAAACGAATCGCACTCATTGTACTTTCGGTTCCTGAATTTACAAATCGAATCATTTCAATCGAAGGCATACGATCAGTGATGAGCTTTGCAAGTTCGATTTCGAGTCCATTAGGCGCGCCAAAAGAAAGACCGCGTTCCATTACTTTGGTTATTTTTTCTAATACTTGGGGATGTGCATGACCCAAAATAAGTGGGCCATAACTCATGACATAATCAATATACGAATTACCATCCGCATCTGTGATCATTGCCCCTTTGGCTTTTTCAACAAAGAACGGTTCGCCTCCAACAGACGAAAATGAACGCACAGGTGAGCTCACACCACCCGGCATAAGGTGTTTGGCTGATAAAAATAGTTCTTTGGATAAAGGGCCTGTAGACATCTAGGTATAGATGTATCGACAAGTGTAATAATTGTCTAGAAAGATTTCTTTTAGGGTTTAATCTCGACAGTAAAATACTTTGGGTTTGTTGTATCTGTCATATAAATTGACGTACTTTTTTCAACAAGTATTGATGTAAAGACTTCTAGAAGACAACTGTCATTTTGTTGAATGATTTCCATCGTAAAGTCTTTGTCAAAAAATCCATCTTTGTTGTCACGACAAATCACTTCAGTTGATTCGTCTGTGAAATCGTCTATTTTATACACACAGAATTGTGCACCATTGTAATAACCAGGCATACTAGCAAATCGGTTGTGTTTATTTACAGCTGATAGTTCAACAACAATTTCATCAGACAAAAAATTATGATCCACATCGCAGTATATGTGTTTGGTTGTTGTATTTTTAGAAGCGTTTTTGTGCGCTAATTCTTTGATGCTGCTACCTGGATATTCAAAAGGTTTCTTTTTATCACCTGTAAGCGCAACATAGAGTCTTCGCTGGAAGTAGCTTTTATTCCAGCCTGTATATTGATTGTAACCATCAATATCTTTGGCATAATGATAAATGATTTCAAATTCTTTGATACTTGGATGGTAAAATACTTGTAAGAAGTTTTGTTCATAGGAAACATGTGAAAACGTTTCAATCGCTATACCATCAATTGATAAAACTAAAGTTGCTGGATTTTGACTGCTAATAAGCTGGTCGTAAGGTTTTATGTTGTTGATTCTAAAGTTATGTCCTTGAATAAATTGATGGCTCACCAGTGTGGAACTGGGCATGGGTCCTTGCGCATAAACATTCGAAACAGTAAGAAAAAGAAGTACAGCCAATTGTTGTATTTTCATGGGGACACTCTATATCGTAAAGTTACGCGATATGTCAAGTGGCTGTTTTTACATTTTTTTATTGGCTTTACGCTTCTCTAAGCCTGAGAGTCGGATATCGATGACCTTGGGGGATGGATACTCATTTCTCACCTCTTCATAGTACTTCTTGGCTTTGTCAAAGTCATCCAGTTCCTCATAGGTCGAGGCCAGTCCAAAAATGGCTTCCACTCGAAATTCTGAGCGCTCAAAATGGGAGATGATCTTTTGATAATCTTCCAAGGCTTGTGCATACTGGCCCGCAATGTAGTTGTTGTTGGCTTTCTTAAAAAAAACTTCGTCCATCTTTTCAAAATCTGGGTACCTTTCAATCAGTGTTTCAAATTCTAAATCAGCCTGTTGGTACTGATGTAAAAGCGTATAGCATTGTGCAATTTCTAGCTGAAATACGGGTGCCTTTTGATGTGTCGGGACCGCACGAATGAGTTTATCAAATTCGGTTAAAGCCTGTTGATAATCATTTTTTTGGTTTTTTAAAATTTTGGCAAGTCGTTCTTGGCCTTCCACAGTGCTCTCACTTACTGGATACTGGTTAACCAAATTTTGATAAGTGACAATGGCATGGTCAAAATTCGACAAAATGGTTTCTTGAACCTTTCCAATCTCAAGCAACGCTACTGGTGCACGTGGATGCTCAGGGTGTTGTTTTACAAAGGATGCATAGTATTCAATGGCTGAATGAAATTTTCCTTCTCGTACGAGTTTTTCCGCACGATAAAAATCACTCATAAACGAGCAGGCTTGTAGAAAAACAAGGGAAAAAATAAGACTTCGAAATTTCACGATAGAGGTATCATACAAATCAAAAGCGATTCTGTACAATCAAAAAACTATTCTTCGCCCTCGTCATCATCCTGTGCAATTCTTGCAACCGCCTGAAGGTTTTCATCCTTATCCATATGGATCAAGCGAACACCTTGAGTTGCACGACCAATGACAGAAATATCTTTGGCTTTCATACGAATCAGCTTTCCTTGCGAAGATATAAGCATTACATCGTCTTGATCTGTCACTTGCGCAATACCTACAACAGGGCCGTTTTTGGCAGTAACCTTAATATTGGTTACACCTTTACCACCTCTAGACTGCTGACGGTACTCAGAAGAATCTGTTCTTTTGCCATATCCATTTTCTGTTGTGGTTAAGATGGTATCATTTTCGGCAAGTACCACCATGCCTACAACACCGTCTTTTTTATCTTTGAATTTTACACCGGTTACACCTGTTGCAGTTCGACCCATGGAGCGCACTTGTGTTTCAGAAAAACGAATACCAAAGCCTTGTTGTGTTGCCAAAAAGATATCTGATTTACCGTCTGTGACACGAACATCGATCAATCGGTCTCCATCCGTAATACCAAGAGCAATAATACCTTTGGACCGTGGATTTGAAAACGCCATCAAATCAGTCTTTTTTACAATTCCTTTTTGGGTCGCCATAATAATGTACTTACCCAACTCAAATTCTTTTACAGGTAGAATTGCGGCAATTTTTTCAGATTGTGACATTTGAATTAAGTTCACAATGGGTTTACCTCGCGCAGCACGTCCTACTTGCGGTAGCTCATGAACACGCAACCAGTAAAGTTTACCCGCATCAGTAAACACCAAAAGATAAGAATGGGTTGAAGTAACAAAGACGTCTGTTACGAAGTCTTCTTGTTTGATACCTGTTCCAACCTTACCTTTACCGCCACGCTTTTGACTGCGATACAACGATAATGGATTTCGTTTGATGTAACCCGCGTGTGTTACAGTTACGACCATCTCTTCTTCTTCAATCAGATCTTCGTCCGAAAACTCTTGTAAAATACCCTTGATTTGGGTTTTTCGTGGTGTTCCGAATGACTCTTGAATGTTTTTAAGCTCATCAATTACAATTTGATCAACAAGTTTAGGATTTTCTAAAATCGCTTCAAGCTCTTTAATCAATTTCAACATGGCTTTGTATTCTTCAATAATTTTATCCTGCTCCATGTTGGTCAAGCGTTGTAGACGCATTTCTAAAATCGCGTTGGCCTGAATTTGTGAAAGCTTGAATTGTTTCATCAAACCTTCTCTTGCAATTTGTGGATCTTTAGAAGCGCGAATAAGTTTTATGACCGCATCTAAATTATCAAGTGCAATTTTTAAACCTTCTAAAATATGTGCTCTTGCTTGTGTTTTCTTTAGGTCAAATAATGTTCTTCGGGTTACAATTTCTCGACGGTGATCGATAAAAATTGTCAATGCTTCACGAAGACCAATAACTTTAGGTCGATTGTTGACAAGACCCAACATAATGATACCGAAACTTACTTGCATTTGTGTCAAAGTAAATAGCTTGTTCATCACAACTTGTGGTGTTGCATCTCTTTTAAGTTCGATAACAACACGATTTCCGTCACGATCTGACTCATCTCGAAGATCGGAAATACCTTCTAACTTTTTATCACGTACAAGATTTGCAATGGATTCTATCAATTTTGCTTTGTTCACTTGATAGGGAAGTTCCGTTACAATAATTTGATATTTTTCTGTCTTACCTACAGATTCAATCGATGCCTTTGCACGAATGGTAAATTTACCACGTCCTGTCTCATACGCTTCTTCGATACCTTTGTGCCCGTAAATCTCTCCTGCTGTTGGAAAGTCTGGACCTTTGACAATTTTATAAATATCTTTGTTTTTACATTCTGGATTTTCGATCAAATGAACAAGCGCAAGACAAAGTTCGTTTAAATTGTGAGGTGGGATATTGGTCGCCATACCCACAGCAATACCTGATGCTCCGTTGAGCAAAAGATTTGGAACCTTGGTTGGAAGCAGTGTAGGTTCAAAAAGTGTATCATCATAGTTTCGACCAAAAGAAACTGTATCTTTTTCGATGTCTTCTAAAAATGTTTCGGCTAATTTTGTTAAACGTACCTCGGTATAACGCATGGCCGCCGCACCATCACCATCGACGGATCCAAAGTTTCCTTGTCCATCAATCAAAGGCGCCCGCATAGAAAAATCCTGTGCCAAACGAACCATGGTGTCATAAATGGCTGAATCACCGTGTGGATGATATTTACCCATAACATCCCCAACAACACGTGCTGATTTTTTATGAGGCTTATTCGATGCATTGCCCATTTCATACATGCCAAAAAGAACGCGGCGATGCACAGGTTTTAACCCATCACGTACATCTGGAAGCGCGCGTCCCACAATAACGGACATGGAATAATCCAGATACGCATCTCGCATTTCTTCGACAATCGATTTAGGAACAATTTTATCTTTTTCTATTTGACTCATGATTCTCTCACCAATTTTCTTTTTTTATACGTCTAAGTTTTTCACTTGAAGTGCGTTTTCTTCGATAAAATTTCTTCTAGGTTCAACTTCATCACCCATAAGCACAGAAAAAATATCATCCGCATTTTGTGCATCTTCTACTTTGACTTGCAAAAGCGTTCTTACATCTGGATCCATTGTTGTTTCCCAAAGCTGCTCAGGATTCATTTCGCCCAACCCTTTATACCGTTGAATTGTAAGGCCCTTTTTGGCTTTATCCATGACAAGCGATAACCATTCAAGAACATGAAATGCTTCTGTTACTTCACCCTTTTCATCTTCAAAAATAAATGGTGCTTGTCCCATTTCTTCAAGTGTTGGTAAAAGCTTTTGAAGATTATCATATTCTTTTGAACTAAAATATTCCGTTGTTACTTTGCTATAAATTCGTACACCTTTTTCACGTGTAATAATCGTAACCATCTTTTCTTCAGGATTGTATTCAAAAAGAACTGGATGAATATCCTGATGAGCAACATCTAAAAACGAAGAAAGCTTTTTCTGTAGGTCTTCAAATCCTTTTTTGGTTTTTACATTTTGATCGCTAAGTTTACACATGACAATGGCATCAAGGACACGTTGATCAAATTGATGTGTGTTGTCTCTTAAAATATCACGGTACGTAAGTGCTTTTTTAATGATGGTTTTTAACTTTGCACCCGTAACTTTTTCTTTTCCTACGGTTAGTTTTATATTTTTTGATGCTAGGTCAATTAAATATTTTTCCATCTCCTTTTCATCTTTAAGATAAAGTTCTGTTTTATTTTGCTTCACCTTATAAAGAGGAGGTTGTGCTATATACAAATATCCTTTTTCTATCAATGCGGGCATTTGACGATAAAAGAATGTGAGTAAAAGTGTACGAATGTGTGCACCATCAACATCAGCATCTGTCATCAAAATAATTTTATGATACCGTGCTTTTTCAACATCAAAATCATTGCTTCCAATGCCGCAACCAAGTGCTGAAACAAGTGTTTGAATTTCGCCCGATTGAAGCATTTTGCCAAATCGAGCTTTCTCAACATTTAAAATTTTTCCTTTAAGGGGTAAAATGGCTTGATTTTCACGATTTCGGCCTTGCTTCGCTGATCCACCCGCTGAATCACCCTCAACAATGTAAAGTTCAGATCTTGCAGGATCCTTTTCCTGACAATCAGCAAGCTTTCCAGGTAGAGATGAAAATTCAAGTGCAGATTTTCTTCTTGTTAAATCACGTGCTTTTCTTGCTGCTTCACGTGCTCGCGCAGCATCTACAATTTTACCGATAATTCGTTTGGCCTCTGTAGGGTTTTCTTCTAAGAAAATACTTAAACCTTCATTCACAATGGCTTCAACAATTCCCTTAACTTCACTGTTTCCCAATTTGGTTTTTGTTTGGCCTTCAAATTGCGGATCTGGAACTTTAACTGAAACAACAGCTGTAATACCTTCACGAACATCATCACCACTTGGTGTTGTTTTGATATTTTTAAACAACCCGTTGTTGTTTGCATATTGATTGAGAGATCTTGTTAAAGCAGATCGAAATCCAATCAAGTGTGTTCCGCCTTCAATTGTATTAACATTGTTTACAAAAGTTTGAACTGTTTCTGTGTAGCTATCATTGTACTGAAACGAAACTTCTACACCAACATTGTCCTTTTCATTCTGTACCAAGAAAGGTTTATGTAAAATCTTTTTTGTACGGTTTAAGTGTTTAACAAACGCTTCGATACCACCTTTATTAAGGTAATCACTTTTTTTACCGGTTCGTTTATCTTCTAGGACAATCGTTACACCAGAATTCAAAAACGACAGCTCTTGTAATCTTTTATTAAGAATTTCAAAGTTAAATTCTGAAACTTCAAAAATATCTGTATCAGGTTTAAATGTAATTGTTGTTCCTGTTTTTTTGGAATTACCTGTGACTTTTAATTCAGATGTAGGAACACCTTTTGCGTAGGTTTGACGATGAACTTTTCCTTCTCGATGTATGATAAGTTCTAAACTTTCACTAAGTGCGTTTACGCACGAAACACCAACCCCATGCAATCCACCAGATACTTTATAGGTTGAATCATCAAATTTTCCACCCGCATGAAGTTTTGTTAATACAACTTGGGCGGCAGGCACTTTTTCTGTTTCGTGAATACCCACTGGAATACCACGACCGTTATCCTCAACCGTAATCGATTCATTTTCGTGAATGGTTACAACGATACGATCACAATGACCCGCAAGTGCTTCATCAATAGAATTATCTACAACTTCATAGACCAAATGGTGAAAACCACGGATGTTGGTATCACCAATATACATACCCGGTCTTTTACGAACAGCTTCTAAACCTTCTAAAACTTTAATACTCGACGCTGTATATTCTTTGCTCACGCTTTTTTCTCTTTGTTGTTGATTCATGTACTTAAAAACCCCTCGATCTTTTCGGAAAATCACCCTATCACTTCAACTTCAATGACGCAAAGGAAAAATCCATTTTTTAGGCTTTCGAAATGCTCTAAAACCTTGATTTAAAAGGGTTATAGAGGCGTGCTGTTCCAGTGAATAGAGGATTTTGAATCCGTAAAAACATGCGTGCTATGACACGTTGCCTCTATTTCTTTTTCTACATACAGGTCGCATGTGCTGACCAAAGATTGGCATTTGGTTTGGCTTACTTTGCTAAAAAGTTGTTTTCTTCGGACCTGATCAAGAGTGGTACCTACATCATCCAGTAAAAAAACAACTTTACCTTGTTTGGCTTCAAACAATAAATCTAGTTCTGCAAACTTAAGTGCAAGTAACAGTGTTGCTTTTTCGCCATGGCTTGCGTGGCTTCTTGCGCGGCTTTCATCCAAACTGATCTCCACTTCATCCATATGAGCACCACTTAAAATGCGTTGACTGTAAAACTCACTGGTAAGAAGTTTTATGCGATCTTTTTCTTCTGTTTTTATTTGATAGGTCATTTTTGTCTCAATTTTCTTTTGTGAAATCTCTTGATAGGTGTGGATAAAAAGCGGGGCTATTTTTTGTAGAAGGGTTTGTCTTTTCTCCCTAATTTGGTTGGAAAGATTTTCATGTTTTTCTTGCCACACCCACGACTGATCTAAAAAGGTATTTTTTGAAAGGTTTAGATTCCACAGTGCTTTTTTTTGTTGAAGCACCTTTTGATGATCTTTAAGAATATCAAAATAAAAAGGGTCGAGTTGGGCAAGTATAAAATCAATATACGATAAACGCTCCTTTCGAGACCCTTGTACGATTTGAAAATGCTCTGGGGCCAATACTATAATTGAAAATTGCCCGAAAAAGTCACTATGTTTTGATGTGTTTTTTTCATTGATAAAAAACTTTCTTACCCGTGGTTGAATTTCCAATGACAGCTCTTTTTGATCTTTAAGTCCCACACGAATTTTACCCGCCGGATGACCATGTTGAACCATTTCAGTTAATGATGATGTGCGAAATGATTTTGTGGTGGCCATCACACCCACGGCTTCCAAAAGTGTTGTTTTTCCTACGCCATTGGGACCATAAAACAGATTTAAGTCTGGCTTGAGTTGTAAATAACAATGTTCATAGGACCGGATATAACGCAGTTCGATATATTCGATCATATAATGTTTCTTAAATTCTCATTGGCATAATGACGCCAAAAAAACTTGGGTCATCAGGAATTCTAAATACACCTGGGCTTTGCTCGTGGTTAAGTTCTAAAACAATTTGGTCACTGTGAACAGAGGAAAGCACGTCCATGACATATTTTGCATTAAATCCAATGGTAAGCTCCCCACCATCAAATTCTCCCATAATTTCCTCTTCTGCCTCACCCAACTCAGGTGAATTTGCTTTTAAAAGAACTCCTTTGCCATGAATACCAAATTTTACACATTTTGATTTTCCTTCAGATAGAAGTGACACGCGGCGAAGTGAGTTTGTAAAATGAGATCGGTTGAGTTTTAGTTTTTTGTTGTTGTTTTTCGGTATAACCGCTGTGTAGTCCGGAAACTCTCCAACAACCAATTTCATTGTTAAAAAGATGTTATCAATAAGAATTGCTGCTGTTCCTTTTTGTACGGCAATTTGAACTTCTTTGTTTGAGCTCTCATGAATGAGTTTTTTAAGCTCCATGATGCCTTTTCTTGGAAAAATCACACCTTTATCAACATTAAAGGTTTCATCTGTATCCAAAGATACATGATAGTAGGCCAAACGATGTCCGTCTGTGGAAACCACTTTAATGATTTTTTTGCCACTTTGTGTTGTTTCTGTCTCAATCAAAGAACCGTTGAGATTGTATCTCATTTCATCTGTACAAATCGCATAGGCTGTTTTTTCAAATGCTTGTAAAAGCGTGTCTCGATGGATGTTTTGAAATTGAAACTCTGCTTCTTGGGCAAGTTTTGGAAATTCTTCTCCAGAAATACCAGCAATTTTAAACTGCGCCTTTCCGCTTGATATTTTTACCCATGATTGTTCGTCTGCTTCAACAACTACGTCGTCTTGGGGTAATTCTTTAATAATATTCATGAGGTGTTGTGCGGGTACACAGATCTGTCCTTCTTTTTCAACCACGGCTTTCATTTCGGATTGAATGGTGATTTCAAGGTCTGTTGCACACAACATGGTTTTTTTGTTTTTTGCAGTCCATAAGATATTTCCCAATATCGGCATGGTTGTTTTCTTTTCTGCAACTGCAACACAATGTTGTAAACAAGTTGTAATGTCTTTTTTCTTAAATAGGACTTTCATGGGTACTCCCCTATTTATATAATATATAAAAATTAGTATTATTAGTAGGGCCTGTGGATAGGTGTGATAATCACGTTAAACACAAGCCAAGTGCGCCCGATTTACTCAACGCCTTATGTGTATAAGTATTGTGATTTCTTACCAAGATCAAGTCAAAAAAGAAAAAAGAAAAGAAACAAAACACAATCCACAACACTAACCCCAAACCATCCACAAGATTTACACAAGCAAAAATACACACAAGGATATAAACAGCGCTTTTGTGAAAAAATTGAAATTATTGATGAAGAATGTTTTTTTCGATCGCTGAGATCGTGTTTTGAAGATTTTCGTTAATTTTAAGCTCGTTTTGGACTTTACTCACTCCATGCATGATCGTTGTATGGTCTTTACCACCAAAACGATCTCCCAATTCAGGAAACGACAAATCTGTGTGCTTGCGTGCCAAATACATGGCAATCTGCCGA
>JAGRAZ010000042.1 GCA_020434345.1 Bdellovibrionales bacterium | reverse complement strand
TCCTTTTTGCTTATCAAGCTCTAGAACAGCTTTCCCTTCACCGACTTTACGACTGCCTTCCTCATGATCTCCATGCTCATCATGTTCTTCTTCTTGTTCATCATGATCCCCATGCTCCTCATGCTCTTTTGAGGTTCCACTCTCGTCATCATGATTTGAATCTTCTTGATGAGATTCATGTTCATGGTTGTGATCATCACTCTCGGCCCCAGCAAAGTTAAAAGAAAATGTTAAACACACTGCAAATAGAGCAATGACCCAGGTAAAACTTTTCATTTTACAAAGTATATTTTTCACTGCAGTGCTCCCTTGTCTAAGTTGCCAGTCAGGCGATAAATATTCCAAAGTGCTTCAACCGCAGCCAGTTCAAATGAAAGCCGTGCCTGACTAAAGTCAATCAATTGACGGTGTGCCTCAATCACAAGTGCAGTCGAAACTACGCCTCGTTGAAATAACGATTCGATGCGTGCATGTTTTTTCTCAATAAGATCTTGCGTGTCAGTTGAGTGAAGCGAGTGGTAGTAACGTTGATATTGTTCTTTCCAAATCTCTAAATCTAGTTGCGTTTCACGTTCAACATTCTTTAGCTGAAGCTCAGCCGTGCGAACATTGGCGTCCGCATATGCTCGTTTCCCCTTGTTTGTATTAAGTATGGGCAAAGGCATGCTTAAAGCTGCACCAAAGAGCATTGAATCTGACCCTTGACTTCGTCCATACCCCACAGCTGGGCCGATACTCAAGTTAGGGGATTTTTTTGATTTTTCCTGCTCTAATCGTGCATATGCAACGTTCAGACCTTGCTTAGCATCAAGTACTTGGATCGAATTTGAAATATCACCATAGCTGCTTATTTCCACCGGGAAATGAGTCTGAGATGGAAGAACCATCGTCTCAGGAGAAATTTCACACCCACTAAAATAAGCAAGGTGCTTTTGAATCAAAGCTTTTTCAGATTCTTTCTGAATCAGCTCAAACTGGTATGCGTTTGATGCCAATTCCAACGTATCCATTTCCACTTGTTGCTCAGGTGATCTCGAGGGTAGTCCTTGCAGTCGTTTGTGCATTTGCTGAAAGGTTTGTTTTGCTTCTTGATACATTTTAGATATTTCTTCGATCTGCTTAAGTTTGTAGATTTGCACAACAGTATTGACCATGACCTTTTCTTGCGTACTCCTTTGTTGTAATTGGCCCCCTTCAATCTGAGCTTCAGCTGTTTTCATACGAGCTGACCGCTTGCCCCCAACTTCAATGGTATGTTGCAGAGAGAAAAAAGTGTCTGCGGAAAACTGAGAATTGGGATTTCCAAATAGCGCCTCTGCATTTAAGTTCGGATTGGGCCTTTGCTTGGATACATCCGTAAGCCGTTGTATTGCTTGGCTCTGAAGTTTGGCTTCCAGAACAGAGGGATGTGTTTCTTTGATTCGTTTAAGTAACGAATTAGGATCCTTTACATCACAGTGCCCTTGAGCATAAACATGATTAGAAAACAATCCAATCAGCAAAATAAGTATGGTTTTCATGGCAAAAACGCCTTTCTTTGCATGGTATGTCATACATAACCAAAAGAAGAATAATGCCTTATTTGGTCGATGTAACACGCAACGAATGCTTTATAATTTAGGTAGCGCGCACGAACATATTTGCTGTGCAATTATTGATTAGGCAAAAAGTAACTGAGGGGGCTGCCCCAATATTTCAAGCAATGGATTTAGGTGTTTTTTCTCCACGCGTTGAATGGCAAAGGTCAATAAAGGGGAAATTGTACTTTTAAGCGTTGAAGAAATAATAACGATGTGTAGACCATTACAGTGATGATAACAGTGATCAGAATCGCTGCAATTCGAACAGTCTTCTTCTGCATCTGTTGTTGTGTTGATGGTATTATTCAAACCAGATTGCACGTAACTCACTTTGTTATTGTGTTCCATAAGGTCTTTCATCTCCGCTAAATTGCCGAGTAAAATACCCAAGGTTACCCCTAAGCAAAGAAAACTTAAAAACATTCGAGCCACGAGGACATTTTACCACCCACTTAACTTATGACACAAGCTTTTTCACGTGCTTTACTCCTTACTTAGAAGCTCCTAACTGTCCAATTACTCAAGACACTTCAGCAGTTCCTGAGACTTGCCAAAAATAGGGGCTAAAAGAGCATCTTTAAGGCTCATCTAGATCATTCCAAGCGATACCTGCCTACTATAATCCGGTAAATATGCTCTGCACCAAGTTCTAAACTCGTCCACTCTGGCCCGCCAGTCTTCGCTTCTTCAAAGCTACGACTGACAAGCCACTTTCTTTCTATAGCCACATATATCTGACATCTTGTGTGCTAAAATTTACTACCATTCACGATTCAAACTTTGGTTCGTCTGTTATTTTCGCGCACGTGCGCATGGCTCATGGCCCGCCAGTCTTCGCTTCTTCAAAGCTACGACTGACAAGCCACTTTCTTTCTATAGCCACATATATCTGACATCTTGTGTGCTAGAATTTAATACCATTCACGATTCGAACTTTGGTTCGTCACTTTTGTTTGAACGCGTACAGATGATCATAAATGGAGTTTTTTGCAAAACATGCCTTGGTAAGGTAAATCCTACACCATGTCCCTTCTCAATAATATTATTGTCACGATCACTGAATGGATACCGACCAGTGTCCTGATTGGATTATTTGTACTTTTATTGGTCATTGCAAAAAAATTTCTTTTTCAACATGCACACCATAAAAATTCAAACAGCATCTTAATGAGACAATTATTTTTCATTGGATTGGTTGCAATCAGCATCATCGCCATTATTGTTTCCTTGCCTATTGATGAGAAAATGCGTGCACAACTTTTAAGCCTACTTGGAATTTTTATTACTGCTGCTGTAGCCCTTTCATCGACAACATTCTTAGGAAATCTTATGGCTGGATTCATGCTTAGATCTATCAATAGCTTTTACCCCGGAGATTTTATTGAAGTAGGTGATTTCTTTGGCCGGGTATCCGAATATGGTTTTCTGCATACAGAAATTCAAACAGAGGATAGCAACCTTCTTACGCTCCCTAATTTATTTTTGGTTACAACACCTCACAAAGTTTACAGATACTCAGGAACCATCATCTCAGCGGAAGTTTCTCTTGGATACGACATTCAAAAAGAACGAATTATCGATAAACTTAATGAGGCGGCACTTTCCATTGGACTCACTTCTACATTTGTTCATATTAAAAACCTTGGGGATTTTTCAATTACATACAAAGTATCTGGCTTTTTGGAGGACACTAAAACTATTGTTACTGCACGCTCTAAATTGCGACTTGCCATGGTGACCAAACTTCATGAAGCCGATATCGAAATCGTATCTCCAACGTTCATGAATCAACGTGTATTTGACATAAACAAGAAATTTTTGGCCAAATCATTTATCAAACGTGCGGAAGACACTGATGAACAGTTCGTTGAAGAACTTCTTTTTGACAAGGCAGAAAAACTCGAAAATATTGAGGAACTTAAAGACAAAAAAGCTGGGTTCCAAGATAACATCAAAAATCTAAAAAAAGACGCATCCGAAGAAAAGGACAAAGACAAAAAGCTACAAATTGAAGAAAAAATTGCACGCTATGAAAAAGCCATTGAAAAACTAGACCGAATTATTGATTCTCGCATCGAAAAGCTAGAAGAAGACGACTAGAAATTCTTTGGTGAAAATGAATTGGGAAACAAACTCTTAAAACTGGTTTCCGTAACATTTTGATCTTGATCTACAATCAACACAGGAACATCATTCATAAACTCTGCCATGACTTGCAAACACATTCCGCAAGGATACCAACCTTTTTTAGTAGCAACTGCTGCTGCTACAAATTTTTTATGACCTTCTGATACAGCTTTCCAGATCGCAACGCGTTCTGCACAAACTGTTGCGCCAAAAGATGCGTTTTCAACGTTACACCCTGATACAATTTCTCCGTCTGCAAGCAGAACAGCACATCCAACTTGGTAATGTGAATATGGACTATAAGAGAAAGCCAAAGCTTTGGCAGCTTCGGAGATAAGTTCTTGTTTTTGTTCTTTGGTGATCACAAATTATTCTGCAATTTGTTCAAACTTAAGCGTACCTACTCGCTCCCACGAAGAAGCGTTTTGTTTTTTACAATAAATATTGGCAACAAGCATGTTTTCCTGAGCTAAAAAGAAGAAATCTTTAAATTCATACACATATTGATCGTTCCATGGACATTGCTCTGAAAGCAACACAACCGAAGGGTTTTTGGAATTGTATCTCCAAACAGACTCATCGGCTTGAGTCATTGTGCGCGTTTCAATGGTAGCTCCACCCTCCTCATTGATCACAATCCAATCTTGCCCATTTTGACTTGGGCTTCGAAAAATCATCTTGCCATGAAACTGTGTATTTTGGGCACCTTCTGTAAACACTTTTACATCACCTTCAAAGGCAGCTGTTTTAAGTTCTTGAAAAAATTTTGAACGTTTTCTTCGCTGAAGATCGACACGCGACATATCAGGATTTTTGGCAATACGTTTGTCCAGAAAATCATCCACGTCTGTTACGGGCTGTTCGTAATAACCAAACTCTTCTTCCTTTGGATGTTGGAAGGAAACATTGGGAAATATTTGGCTGTAGCGACCATCAATGACCTTGATGGGCTGTGGGTTCACAGCATCAGAACCATATACAGGCACAACTTTGCCCGGAAGAATCTCATTTGCAGATTCTTTGCTAGATTTTCCTAAAAAACGATCGATAAAACTGCTACTTGCAATTTCTTTTTGCTCTTCTGCACGATCTTCGAGTTCAGTTATTTTTTGTTCTGCGACTTTTTTCTGACCGATACATTGAATCAATTTTTGGCCTAAAACTTTTTCAGTATCACTTAAATATTCCTCAAGCCCTGTAAAAGAGTGCAAAAAATCATCATCCTCATAAGCCATAATTTCAGAAAGCCACGGGCTTTGCGCCTTCTCTTTGGGGCGCTGCTTATCATATACTTCTTTTGCAAGGTACCCCATCACAATACCAAGGATCAAAAACACGATGGTCAATGGAATGATATACACAGACTTCATGCCTTCTAGGATAATGGAACCATGAATTTGTTCAATGAATTTAAACTTATCGACAAGGGATTTAATTTCATATAAAGAGTGAAGCTCTTTTGGAATGCCGACGTGGCGGAATTGGCAGACGCGCTAGGTTTAGGCCCTAGTGGGGCAACCCGTGGGGGTTCGACTCCCTCCGTCGGCACCAGAAACCTCTTACATCCTACCTATCTTTACAATCTATTTTACAACAAATTTTCATTTACGGTCGTCGAAAAAGAGTTCGTCCTTCTATTGGGTACTCACGTACCATCCCTCCGTCGGCACCAGTCTTCGCTCTTTTTAAGAGCTATGACTTACCAGGCCAGAAACTCTTTTCCCATCAGAATTCAGGTATACCTGTTAACCAGTATACTGGAATTCCAGCATGACCTCGCCTGTATTAAGGTATTCTCTATCAAAACCAATTTGAACATTCGGCTTATTATCTAGTAAATTAAAAAAGCCCAAGGCAATCCTTTGCCCCGGGCTTTTTTTCATGACCAAGTGAGTGTTAGTCTACATAGAAACCAAAACCAACGCCACCACTACCGATGTTCAGATTCCACCCTGATCCATGGGTATGAACGGCATCATAACAAGGCGTATAATATCCTTGATGGTAATGTGGATGAACAACGCGTGGATAAACATGTCTGTGAACCACTACAGGACGTTGCACAACACGACGATGGTGAATTGTACGATGCTTATGTCGCACGTTTCTTCTTGCTTGCTGCACATGTTTTTTATGTTGGTACCCTTTTCCTCTTGCAGAATGACCTGCAAAAGCTTGTTCAGGAACCACGCCCATCATCATCACTGCGACGAAAAGCGAAACAATCAAAGTTCTTACTTTCATACTCAAACCTCCTTAGCTGGTTGATGATTCCATCATACAAGAGCGCGCCTGAATGAAACCTGAACGAAATAAACTTTTATCTTATTGAAATGTAAGTATAATTCTAGCACCGCCCATAGAAGAACGGTCTACTGTCATCTTTGCATCGTATACAGCCAAAATTTCTTGGGCAACCGAAAGCCCTATACCTGAGCCTTCCACAGATTGGTCAAGCCTTGTTCCTCTTGCTGTAAGATTTACAAAGTCTTCTTGGTCCATTCCACGTCCATCATCTTCAATCCATATTTCACGACAATCATTGGATACAATTGTAATTCGAATTTTTTTATTTCCGTACTTACATGCATTGTCTAACAAATTCCCCAGCACTTCATACAAATCCCCTTGATCCATTCGAATAGAAGCATTGGGTTCAATACGCACTTCCCATTGCATATTTTTTTGTTCATATACTTTTTGTAATGCATCCTTGAGTGATTTTACGACCTCTAAAATTGGAACCGGCTTTGTAAAAACTGTTTTTCCAACTGTTGCAGCTGTTTGAATTTGATAATCAATAATGGATTGTACTCTTTGTAACAGCTCCTTTGACTCGGGCTGCGCATCACCGGCATGTATGTTTCGAAGTGCGGTTAAGGGCGTCTTCAGCGCATGTGCCAAATTATCGAGCGCATGCTGAAACCGCGTCTTCTGACCTCTTTCGTGTTGTAACAAAGAATTAATATTACTTGTTAGTTGTTCTAGCTCAGTTGGATAACTTTCTTCAAATTTTTGTTTTCTTCCTTCTTCAATTTGCAAAACCTCTTTTGAAACTTTTCGCAAAGGTACAAATAGAATTTGTAGCATTAGCCACTGTAATAAAATTAAAATACCGCAGCCAATCATCAACCAAAGGTTCATGCGCTTTTGAAACGATTGCGCTTCTTTTTGAAAGATTTTTCCTGAATCATAAATAACCAAACCAAAAGTTTTTACTTCGTTTTCAAAACTCCAAGAAAATCCATATAACAACATTAAATCCTTTTGTATGTGACGGTATTCCCAATTCCCAACAGTTGGCACATGGATGACTTGATCTTTTCCTTTTGGCCACAAAGACTTTCCTTGCGCATCTGTTATAACCACTTCCACTTCACCCAAGGACTCAGACAGTGTTGCTTGATCTAAAATCACATCTTTATTTTCATCAAACTCTAAAAATGAAAGAACGGTATATGCAGCTCCCTGCAGCCTTGATTTTTCGGATACTTCAAGTGATTTAATAAATGCTTTCTGAAGAAGTGATGCCAAAATAAATGCGCAACACAAAAGCAAAACTACAGTTGCACTTACAATTCTTATGCGAAGCGACTTCATGTCAAACTATGCAGTTTCATTTCGAGGCAGTGTAAATCGATACCCTTTACCCCGAACTGTTTCAATGGGTTGCAGGCTGTCCTCAGGGTCTAATTTTTGGCGCAATCTTCGTATAAAAACTTCCATCACATTAGAATCTCTTTCCATATCTTCTTCATAGATATGTTCGCTTAATGTTGTTTTGGAAATAACGTCACCAGCATGCAGCATCAAGTACTCTAAGACTTTGAACTCAAAACTTGTCAGCGCTACTTCTTGTCCTGCATTTTTTACAACGTGGGTAGAAGGCTCCAATGTAATAGGCCCACATGACAATACAGAACTTGCCCAGCGACCCGTCCTACGAAGCAGCGCACGCAATCGAGCTACAACTTCCTCCATTTCAAATGGTTTGACCATATAGTCATCCGCACCAGCCTCAAGCCCTTCAACCTTTTCTTGCCACCTATTTCGTGCAGTCAAAATCAGTATAGGTATTTTATTTCCAAGTTTACGAATGTTGCGAATCACTTCTAAACCACTTTGATCGGGCAAACCTAAATCTATGATTGCGATATCAATTGGATACTCAGAAAGTATATGCAGGCCATCTTCTGCATTCATTGCCTGATCAACTGCAAACTGTTGCTTTCGCAAAAAATCTGAAACTTGTTCCAAGATAATCTTATCGTCTTCAATCATTAAAATACGCATCACATCACCGATAAGCATCAATGGTTACAAAAGTTATGCGACCGTCTTGAATCAACTTAACCTGGTACTTGGCATTTTCTCCGCTACCTTTGAGTGTTGCAGACAACGCCTTGCCTCCATAGGTAGCCTCCGCAATTTTTTTGGCTGCAGCCGGTGAAATCATACTTTTATCTTCACGATCAGAAGCATTTGAGTTTTTTTCGTATCTTTGATTTCGCTGCGCTTGTCTTTTCATCATATTCTCTTGATATTGAGGGCTTTTACGTTTCCAAGAAGTGCCCTGCGCCTGCGCTGAAGCCGCTGTAAATACAAGCAAAAATATGAGGCATGTGCCTTTATTCATACAATACAATTTACCAGAAACAATCTGAATTGAAAATGAACGATAGCACGTCATTTGGTTCAGGTTCGATTCAGCATGGATGAAGTACATTGGTTACAAATGGAGGCAAAAATGAAAAACAAAAAAACCGTACTTCAAATAATATTATTGTCTTGTTTGCTTTTGGCAAGCACTTGGCTATCTGGTTGTGGAGGTTACTACATAGAGGACGAATCTGGCTGGATTACCTACGAAGAAGTAATCGTATACGAAACACTTCCAGTATATGATCGTTTGGTTTTTGAAATTTCTTGGCCAAAAGATTGGGATGCGTACGATCTTGCGACTTCTTTAACCACCCCCCTTGGTGGCGTTGTCGTGGATGATGATTGGGAAATAGATCGATGTTATTTCCTTGGTACGTATACAGACTATAACCAACGCATCAGTACGATTGAGTGCTTAGACCCTTATTTTGGTTTGTTTGACTTATCAATCTACAACCCCAATCCTTGGAGCGTACACACTGATATAACGATTACTGAGGAGTACAACACAGGTGCTCAATCATACCAACAAGTTCATCAGCTGCATGAAACGCTATTTTCGTATGACCAGATCAGCACAACGTATTGGTATTAATACTTGTTTTGTTAGTGGGGGCGCAAAAGCCCCCACAAGATTTAAGGGCTGGACGGGCGTGTAAGAATCATGTACAACCGCGCCCACTATGAATATCCACGTCGATTCTATCACTGAAGTTAAGAAAAAACTCACCATCACCATCGAAGATGCACATGTTAAAGAGCATATCGATGAGGCGTATAAAACCCTTCAAAAAAGCGCGAGCCTACCCGGCTTTCGAAAAGGCAAAACCCCACGCACCATGCTTGAAAAGAAATTTGGATCCCAAGTACAAGCAGAGGTTTACCAAGAACTTATGCGTGAAAGTATGACCAAAGCACTTGAGGAAAAAGAACTCGATGCCATTACAATTTTTGATGTAAGCAAACCAGAACATAAAGAAGGAAAAGGTTTAACCTACAGCGCATCTGTTGAAATTCGCCCAGCCATCAAATTAAAAAACTATAAAGGCATTACAGTCACCCAAAACAAGGACGAAGTTTCAGAAGAAAGCGTTCAGGACGTGTTGACACGCATTCAGGATTCCCATGCTGTGATGAAACCTATTGAAGCAACGCAAGCGAAAAAAGACCAGTATGCATCCATCACAATTGAAAGACTTGATAAAGATGGTAAAACAATAGATGAAAAAACACCCTCTGAACAACTTCATTTGGTTGGACACGAGTCAGCACACAAGGACATTGACAAAGCAGTTGCCAGTTTAAAAGTAAATGAATCAAAAGAAGTTTTAATCAAAGATGACCATAAACATGATCACAAACACGATGACAATTGTAATCATGAAGACTTCACAGTTCGAGTCACACTTAAAGGTGTAAAGGAAAAAGAAGTACCTGCCATTGACGATGCGTTTGCGAAAACCGTAGGTCCTTTTAAAAACCTTGATGAGCTTAAAGGTCGTATTAAAGAAGATTTAGCTTCTGAACTCGAAGAACGAAAGAAAGTAAATTATGCGACCCAAATTCTTGACGATCTTCGAAAAAACCATCCTGCACCTTATCCTGAGTCCATGCTTGAAATGGAAATGCAAAATCTGCGTCAAGACTTTTTCAATCGTGTAGTTCAAAGCGGCCAAAGACTACCTGAAGATTTTAGTGCAGAAAAAATGAACGAGGAACTTAAGCCAGAAGCTGAGCGTCGCGTTCATGAACAGGTTATTCTGGCGGCGATTGCCAAAGAAGAAAAAATTGATGTAGATCAAAACGATTTGGAAGCAAAAATCCAAGAGCTTTCCTACATCTACCAAAAGCCTGCAAAAGAATTGGTTGCGGAACTTCAAAAGAACAACCGAATTGAAACACTTCGAAATCAAATTCTAACGCAAAAAACGCTTGATTTCCTCCTTGCTCAGGCTAACATAAAATAAGTACCTCATCGTTTGTTTTTGATGTAGAAAGGTTCTTATGTCTTACTTGATTCCTATGGTCGTAGAACAAACCCACCGGGGCGAGAGATCCTACGATATTTACAGTCGCCTTTTAAAAGAACGCATTATTTTTTTAAGCACAGCCATCAATGACGAAGTTGCAAACTTGATCGTTGCCCAGCTGCTGTTTTTAGAATCTGACAACCCAGAAAAAGATATTCATCTATATATCAACTCTCCGGGCGGCTCGGTTTACGCAGGTCTTGCCATTTACGATACCATGCAACATGTAAAGCCCAACGTTTCTACGTTTTGCCTTGGAATGGCTGCGAGCATGGCGGCAGTTCTACTAGCGTCAGGGCACAAATCCAAACGATTTGCGCTACCCCATTCACGCGTTATGATCCATCAGCCCTTGGGTGGCTTTCAAGGACAAGCTGCTGATATCGATATTCAAGCCAAAGAAATTTTACGATTGCGTGATGAACTGAACCAAATTTTGGTGCGCCATACAAGCCAAAGTTTTGAGAAAATTCAACAAGATACGGATCGCGACTATTATATGCGTGCACAAGAAGCCAAAAACTATGGTATTATAGACGAGATCGTAGAAAAAAGACCGGACATCAAAAAAATATAGAGAGAGATGACGTCAAAAGATACAGATCATAACCAACTTCACTGCTCCTTCTGCGGAAAGAGCCAGAAAGAAGTTAAAAAACTTATCGCAGGTCCCACTGTGTATATTTGCGATGAGTGTATCGAGTTATGCAACGACATCATCGCAGAAGAAGGCGCACAAGAAGAAAGCTATACCGGTCACACTTCGATACCTAAACCCAAAGAAATCAAAGCCATTTTAGATGAATATGTTGTAGGACAAGAAGAAGCCAAGAAGGTTCTTTCTGTAGCGGTGTATAATCACTACAAACGTATTGATACAAAAGCAACGGCTGGAAGCGATGTCGAACTTCAAAAATCCAATATTCTACTCTTGGGTCCTACTGGTAGTGGCAAAACACTTTTGGCACAAACACTTGCACGCATTTTGAATGTACCCTTTACCATTGTTGATGCAACAACACTTACAGAAGCGGGTTATGTTGGAGAGGACGTTGAAAACATCATCGTGACACTTCTTCAAAACGCTGAGTACGATGTAGAAAAAGCACAACGTGGCATTGCATACATCGACGAGATTGATAAAATCGCACGCAAATCTGACAACCCTTCAATCACGCGTGATGTTTCTGGTGAAGGTGTACAACAAGCACTTTTAAAAATCATTGAAGGCACCATTGCCAACGTTCCCCCTAAAGGCGGACGCAAACACCCACAGCAAGAATTTTTACAAGTCGATACAAGCAATATCCTTTTCATCTGTGGTGGCGCATTTGTAGGTCTTGACAAAGTCGTTGAGAGACGTCTTACAGATTCAAGCATTGGATTTGGTGCAGACATTAAGAGCAAAGAAAACAGAGGCATTGGCGAACTACTTGCCAAAACAACCAACGAAGATTTAATCAATTATGGTTTGATTCCGGAATTCATTGGTCGCGTTCCTGTCACAGCATCACTTACAGACCTAGATGAACGCGCGCTCGTGGACATTTTAACCAAACCTAAAAATGCGTTGATTAAACAGTACCAAAAGTTGTTTGAGATGGAAGATGTTAAACTCAAATTTACCAAAGGTGCAATCAGTGCCATTGCCAAAAAAACACTCGAGCGCAAAGCAGGTGCTCGTGGACTTCGTTCAATCCTTGAACAAATCATGCTCGACATCATGTACGAGATTCCTTCACAGGACAACGTCGAAGAATGCGTGATCTCTGAAGAAGTCATTCATCATAAAGAAAAACCGATTATTGTTTACCAACGCGAAGCGGAATCTGCATAACCCATAAGAAACCAAGGGTTTCTGGGAAAAAGTGCATTTTTACTTGCGATGTTGAATTTGGTGCTTACGTTAGTAGTTGTACAACGAAAAAAGGAACGTGAATGACCGAAGAAACAAAAATAGACAATCAGAACAATAACTTACCTGCATCTGTCTCAAGAGTGCCGCTTCTCCCTTTGCGAGATATCATCGTTTTTCCATTCATGGTGGTGCCTTTGTATGTTGGACGGGAAAAGTCGGTCAAAGCACTTGAATACGCCATGAAAAATGGCAAAGACATTCTTTTGTCTGCCCAGAAAAAAGCCAAAACCAATGACCCACAGCCTGAAGATATTTATGAAATTGGAACATTGGGAAAAATCAAACATCTCCTTCGTCTTCCTGACTCAACTGTAAAAGTATTGGTCGAAGGACGTAAGCGAGTTCGTATTAAAGAGTATATCGACCATCAGGATTTTTTCTTCTGTGAAATAGATGACATTGCAGATGCATCCAAAGACAGCCCAGAGAAAGAAGCACTGGTTCGACAAGCCCAAAAGAGCTTTGAAGAGTACGTGAAGCTCAACAAAAACATTCCACCTGAAATGATCATGAGTGTGACCAATATTGAACAGGCCTCACGCTTGGCTGATACTATTGCAGCGCACCTCACACTTAAACTTAAAGACAAGCAGGAAATCTTAGAGATTGCGCATGCAGAAGATCGACTTGAAAAACTTTTGTCTCGTATGCAATCAGAAATTGAAATTTTACAAATTGAAAAGCGAATTCGTAGCCGTGTAAAAAAACAAATGGAAAAAACGCAGAAAGAGTACTACCTCAACGAACAACTATCTGCGATTCAAAAAGAACTTGGCGAAAAAGAGGATGGCAAAAGCGAAATTCAAGAAATTGAAGATGCGTTAAAAGAGAAAAAACTTTCTAAAGAAGCCAAAGAGAAAGTTGAAAAAGAAGTTAAAAAGCTCAAAAGCATGTCGCCTATGTCCGCAGAGGCAACTGTTGTTCGAAACTATATCGACTGGATGATCTCTCTTCCTTGGAACGTTTTAAGCAACGACAAAATCGATACCAAACAAGCCCAGACTACACTTGACCGCGATCACTATGGTTTAGAAAAAGCCAAAAAAAGAATTGTTGAATACTTGGCTGTTCAAAAATTGGTTGATCACCTTAAAGGCCCTATTCTTTGCTTGGTTGGCCCTCCGGGTGTAGGAAAAACCTCTCTGGCCCGATCCATTGCAGATGCAACCAACAGAAAGTTTGTCAAAATGTCTGTAGGTGGCATGCGTGATGAAGCAGAAATTCGAGGACACCGAAGAACATACATCGGGGCAATGCCGGGGAAAATTATTCAAAGCTTGAAAAAGGCAGAAACTTCTAATCCTGTTTTCTTAATTGATGAGATTGACAAGATGTCAATGGATTTCCGTGGCGACCCATCAGCAGCATTGTTGGAAGTGTTGGATCCGGAACAGAATCACAGTTTTGGAGACCATTACCTAGACGTTGATTACGACCTTTCCAAAGTCATGTTTGTAGCGACAGCCAACTCACTGTCTGGCATTCCTCGTCCTTTGATGGATCGTATGGAAGTGATTTCTCTTTCTGGATATACAGAAGAAGAAAAACTACAAATCGCAACCAAATATCTCATTCCCAAACAAACCAAAGAAAATGGTCTTACCGATAAAAACATAACGTTTACTGAAGTGGGCATACAAGAAATCATTCGTCGATACACCAAAGAAGCCGGTGTTCGAAATCTTGAACGTGAAATTTCTTCTGTAAGCAGAAAAGTTGCCAAAGATGTAGTTGAACATGGAAAAGAGTTTTCTAAAACAATTACACAAGAAGTGGTGCAAGATCTTTTGGGCATTCCAAAATACCGGTACGGTATTGCAGAGCAATCTTCACAAGTTGGTTTGACCAATGGTCTTGCTTGGACGGAAATGGGTGGCGACCTTTTACAAATTGAGGTTACAGTTTTACCCGGTAAAGGCAAAACCATCCTGACAGGCAAACTCGGTGAAGTCATGCAGGAGTCTGCACAAGCAGCCATGAGTTATATTCGATCTAGATCCAAAGCCTTTGGTCTTAAAGATCATTTCTACGAAAAAATTGATATCCATGTGCACGCACCAGAAGGCGCAATTCCTAAGGATGGTCCATCCGCAGGCATCACGATGGCAACTTCAATTGCTTCAGCACTGTTAAAAATTCCTGTTCGTCGTGATATCGCGATGACAGGCGAAATCACGCTTAGAGGCAAAGTGCTACCAATTGGCGGCTTAAAAGAAAAGGCCATGGCAGCCTACCGAGGAACCATTCGAGAGATCATTGTGCCTAAAGAAAATGAAAAAGATCTCAAAGATATCCCTCAAAACATTCGAGATGATATGAAATTTCATCTGGTTGAAAATGCAGATGAAGTGTTAAAAATCGCACTCGAAGTAAGTCGTCCAGAAGATCTCTTTAAAAGTGAAGATCAATTTAATTTTGAGCTTTTTGAGAATACAGACGGCGAAAAGAAAAAAGAACCTACAAGCGAAGATTCGGTCGTTCACTAAAGTAGTGTAACAATAGAATACTACAATCATAGTGTACCGCAAACCGAGAGGTTTTTGATTCCAACAAGGCCACAGGCCCTTATGGCGGCGGAGCGTACATATGCTAGTACGTGAGCAAGCCTTAAGTGGCCGAGAACGCAGTTGGAATCAAAAAGAATCGGCTTTTGTCTTTACTAGCTGTTTAGCTACTGTAGAAGAAAAAAAGTATTGACCCTCACCCAAGCATGTGAAATAAGTCCATCCTTCGAATGAGTCAAACGGGCGTTT
>JAGRAZ010000041.1 GCA_020434345.1 Bdellovibrionales bacterium | reverse complement strand
TGATCACCAACAACTTCTTTGAATGATTTACTGTGGCCGTCAATTGTAAGATAAGTGCGTTGTGAAAATTCTTTTGGTTTAACCAAGCTTGCAGAAAAAGTTGTATCACGAACCAATGGGTATCCTTTACATGCTTCATTATAAACAAAGGCATCATTAAACGTAGGTCCGTTTTTAAAACCATCATCGTTCCACATTCTAGAAAATGGTGTATACCGCAGTGTTTCTTTTTGAGGTTTACCATTTGGAGTGACACCGTTGACTTCCTTAAACACAACATGCCCAGAGTCATCAGAAAGGTAATTGTCAGGACCATCATAAAAAATACTTGAAAGTCTTTTTGGGATGATTGAATAAAAGGGGTTATTGGTCAGATGGCCATCCTTGGTAACAAGAACTTGACTGCCTAGTTGACCTTTAAGCTCGTCATACATTTGTGAATTGCCTCGGCTCACAACAACAGGTTGGTGCTCTTGTAAAGTTTCTTTCCGTACTTCTATCTCGCTATCTTCTAATGGCTTGGTTTGTCGTTTAGGTTGTGCCAGAATCCATTTTTGAATTTCGTTGTGGTCGGCTTCAGGTGAAGGAGATTGCACTTCCGCCTCAGTTGCAGTTACAGCTTCTGAAGATTCAGAGTTCGATGTTTCAACTTTTTTAGGACGCTCAGTTCCAGCTTTTTGAATTGCAACAAAAACATCGTTCATATTTGGAATTTGCAATTCTTCATGATGGCGGTACTTTTCACGACTAAAGAGGGAATAATCATCCCCAAGTTTTAAATCTGAAAGTTTTTGATTATCTTGGAGGGCTATTCGATCTAAGAACTGTCGTGTTACAGTTGTTTCAAAAATAGATCTTGGATTTGTTCCTGTGTTTTGAACCTCAATCGATGGAACGAAATGATTTCCATCATATCTCCAGATCTGTGGTGTATCGCTATTACAGAAAGCAAACTGACCATCAAGCGTACCTTGTACTTGTTGTAAATTGGGTTTAAAAGCTTCTAAAAGCTTTCGTTGCACGATTCCAGCAAGGTTTGTAAAAATTAATTTATCATCTTTTCTAACAATGTAATCTTCATCAACAATGAAGTCTTGAAAAGAAACATCATTCACATCAAAATCAAATTCAGAACGAACAAGTGCAGCTTGCATGTCTGACGAACAGTTTGATTTTATTTTATTCCAAGCGCTTTCCCACGCTTGTTCATCAACACCAAATTCACTGAGTTTATCTGTAGGTAATGTGTATAGCTTGTTTTCAACACCACGAAGTTTGGCATCACGGTGGAAGATATAGGAGCCTAAATCCGATCCACTTGGTAGAGGCAGGTTTTCGTCCATATTTTCAAGATCTGTAAGGTTTAGTTTTTCGTTATTAGGTCCTACAAGAGGATCAATTTCTTTCTTTTCTGTTAAAAACTTGGTGAAGTATTGGAATTCTGGCTTTTGTTTAGAAGAAAAAACAAGAACCGCTCCTAGTTTTTCAGTTGCTTGATGTTTTTCTTCAAATGCTTTTGCACTTGTATTTTCTTGGGTAGATTTTTCTGGCGTGTCTTTGGCAGGGGTTGAGCTTTTGAGTTTAACTTGATCAAAGCTATCGGGCTTATCAAGAAAAGCACGCGTTTCGTTTGAGCGCTCCTTTAAAAAACCACAATGTGTTAAAAAAACAAGGACAAAGGTGCATGCGAACAAACGCATAGGTATGGTTAGAAAACGATTCATCATAAGTGTCCCCCCCTAGATGAGCCCTGTTAGAGCAACTCCTTCAAAATTGATCTCTGCAATTGATATTTTGGTTTTGCCATCTTCAATTTCTGTAAGCGGTGTTTCATTTTCTCCATACGTAAAGAACTCTAATAACTCAGGTAGTTTATTTTTCAAGTCTTCGAGCTCTATATAAATATAGATTTTGCTCTTGATGTACATTTTATTGGATTTATCAATTTTTGCAAATCCATAGACCTGTACATTGAGCTCTTTTATGCCCTTGGTCGAGGACTCGAATTGGTCTATTTTGATCTCTTTTCCATTGGATCCAGTGATCACATGACCACGAAAGCCTGAAAATCCAAGCTGATCTTCGGGGTGCATGCCTTTAAGGGCTAGAATTTCTTTGAAATCTTCTTTATCTTCATTGGAGGCGTTTTTAAGAAGCATATCTCGAAGGGAAAAAGCCTCTCCAGAGGCATCTGCGACCATGACCTCAGTTCCGTTACCGTTATAGGTCATAATGCCGGTTGTGATGATTTCAGACATGACATCCTCATCCACACCCGGTGTGATACGCATTACACCTGTAAAACTTTCAAGCATGCCTTCATCGTTAAAGGTATCCATCCTCTGACAACCTGAAAGTATACTAAGAACAAGGCCTAGCGCCAAAATGGTATGCCCATTTTTCATGCTCTCCTTATATCAGAAAACATCAAATGACTCAATGCAACTAAACATTGGCTTTTTTTGCCAAAAGCGTTGATTTCCTGTATACTTCCCCAGAAGGTCGATACTTTCTAACCCATTGAAATAATTTCCTTTTATAAGAATGAAAGGCCTTTTGATTCATGAATATGTATGCCGGAACAAAAGACATGTTCCATCTTGCCAAAAATCATTATGAAAATTTTCCAGTAGGTTCTTGGCTTCTGTCTCGTGCCCACAGAAAGGCACTTTACGCCTTGTATGCCTTTGCTCGAACGGCAGATGACTTTGCAGATGAACCCACCTTTGAAGGAAAACGTCTAGAATGTTTAAGCGAGTGGCGACAGTATTTAACTGAGACCCTTGAAGGTCAGCCGCCAACCCCTTTTTTTAAAGAACTTGGCACGATGATTCAAACGTATCAGCTTCCGACTTCCTATTTTTATGATTTGCTGGATGCGTTTGTTCAGGATGTGACTGTTTCTCGGTATCAAACGTGGGATTCGATTGTCGACTATGCCAAAAAGTCTGCCAATCCAGTGGGGCGTTTGTACCTTCGTATTCATCAATATCAAGATTCAGCGTTAGATGCCCACGCCGATGCGATTTGTACAGCCTTACAGTTTACAAACTTTTGGCAGGATGTTTCTATCGATCTTGCCAAAGATCGAGTTTACATTCCCAGTGAAGTCATGAAAAAACATGGGTATGATGTATCTGAGCTTTTGGCGCATGAAGAAAATCAGGCATTTCTATCGGTCATCAAAGATTTGGTGGAACGAACCCACGCACTGTTTGATGAAGGGGAAGCGTTGCTTTCCAAAACCCGTGGAAGGTTAAAAATAGAGCTTTCAATGATTGTGCAGGGAGGAAGAGCAATTTTAGAAAAGATTCAAGAGAATCAATATCGAGTTCTGTCTATGCGACCAACATTGAATAGTAAGGATCGAGTGGCGATGTTTCTGAAAGCTTTGGTGTAATATGGATACCAATGCAGTTGTAAAAGAGACTTCTAATTTTGCATCTGTATTTCTTGGGCTGCCAAAAACGCAAAAACATGCCATGCAAATTGTTTATGACTTCTGCCGTTTGATGGATGATATCGTTGATGAATCAAGTGATAAAAATGTTGCCAATCAAGAATTGCTTTTTTGGAAATCTCAAATTCAAAATCTTAAAGAACCTAAAGTGCCACTAGCTAATAAGCTTTCTTGGGTCACTGAAACCTTTCACATGGATGCCAATGATTATCTTTGGCTCATTGAAGGTGTTGAAAAAGACTTGTATGTAAAAGAATATGCGACGTGGAATGAGCTTTACAAATACTGTGATGGTGTTGCGACAAGTGTCGGCCAAATGTGTTTAAATATTTTTGGCGTAACCCCAGCTATTTCAAAACCCTACACTTATGCAACTGGGCGCGCACTACAGTTGACCAATATCGCCAGAGATGTGTTTGTTGATGCGGATATGGGAAGAATCTATATTCCAAAAGAACACTGGGAAAAATTTGGTGTAACAAAAAGACATTTCTTTGATCGTATTTGGGATCATGATTTTCAAAAAATGTACGATGATTATCTTATAAAAGTATTTGAGTTATATGTGCAATCTGATCAAGAAAAAGAAAAACTGCAGAAAAGTAAAATCTGGCCTGCAGAAGCGATGAAAAAAATTTATTTTAAACTTTTTTCCAAAATTAAAAAAAACCCTCAGAAGATTCTAGTTACAAAAGTTAAGGTATCTAATTTTTATCGTTTGTGGACTGTGCTTCGCTTGTCCTTACAGGCAAAGCTATGAGAAAAAAAATCATTATCATTGGCGCAGGTTGTGCTGGGCTATCAGCGGCGACAGCCCTAGCTGCAAAAGGTCACGAAGTGCTTGTGTTTGAAAAAAGCAAGATCATGGGTGGAAGGACATCTTCTTTTTGTGATCCGGGTACCAATGAGATTGTTGATAATGGTCAGCATTTGCTTTTAGGCTGCTATCATGAAACCAAAAAATACTTACAAAGAGTTTCGGCTGACGATTTGGTTGCATTTCAAAGTAATTTTGAAACTAAAATGATTTCTCCAACGGGCGCTGTTTCAAAGCTTAAAACATACTCATTGCCAGCACCTTTCCATTTGCTATGGGGATATTTGCAATACAATGCTTTTGGTATCAAAGATCGACTTTCAATTTTTCAAGTTGCATTTAAGCTAAAAATTAATTCTGAGACAAAATTGGCCTCTATGAGTTGTAAGGAGTTCTTAGATGCATGTGGACAATCGAAAAAAACACAGGAACGTTTTTGGGATTTGTTGATTCTTGCAACACTTAATCTTTCTCCTGAAAAAGCACCTGCAAGCATGTTAAAAGTTGTTTTGGAAAAGGGCTTTTTGGCTTCCAAAAAGGATGCTTCATCGGGTCTTGCTTCTGTAGGGCTTTCAGACTTGTTTGGTGATCCTGCAAAGACGTTTATCGAAAATCGAGGCGGAAAAGTTTTAATGAATCAGACGGTCACAAAAATTCATGTGAAAGATGGTGAAGCTTACGGTATTACGCTTCTTGATGGACAAAGTATTGATGGTGACATTGTTATCAGTGCAGTTCCACCCAAAATCTGGATCTCGTTATGCAAAGATATCCCAGAACTTAAGAATGATGTCCGCAAAGTATCCTTGATGATTCCGTCTCCAATCGTGTCGCTACATATTTGGCCCGATCGAGATTTATTTTACGATGCATATGTAGGATTTTGGGGTACGCCATTTCACTGGGTTTTTAGAAAAGATCAATTCATGCGTGATAAAAATATCAAGCACTACACACTTGTTGCATCGAGTGCAGAAGAGCTTGTGCGTACTCCGATGGCACAATTGGTAGACCTTGCAAAGGAAACGCTAGAACCCTATTGTGGAAAGTTTTCGGTCACCCGAGCCAAAAAAAGTGTCATGGCGCATGCAACATGGATGCATGAGCTGGGAAGGGAAGACGCAAGATTATCAGTGCAGTCTTCTATAAAAAACTTTTATCAAATTGGTGATTGGGTAGATACAGGCCTTCCTTGTACAATTGAAAGTGCATGCAAAAGCGGGCATGATGTCGTTCAAAAAATTGATTTAATGACATCAAGTGTAGTGTGAAGGGCTTGATTATCCCGATCCAAGTCAGGATTGTACTCAGAAACTTCAATACAAATTACTTTCGGATTTTGTCGTAAGAGTTGTAGCAGTTTTTTAATTTTTTCAAAATTTGGTCCGTTATTGACTGGGGTTCCAGTGCCGGGAACAAGATCGGAATCTAAGCAATCGATATCAAAACTAATGTATATAAAATCACAATCTTTGAGATGATGTGTGATTTTTTCATACAAGCTTTGTGCTGAAAGGGTCTCCATTTCATTTGCAAAGAGGTTTAAACTTCCTTGTAGGTTGACCAGTTTTTGCTCTGGCGATTCAAGATCTCGAATGCCAACAAAGGCAACATCGCGAGGAAGAGCTGCAGGTGTAATGACGCTTAAGCTTTGAAGTTCTTCCCATGCTGTGTGTTCAGCTTCACTAATTTCATTGGTTCGATGAAGGGTATTGTCTTGGTCTGTGATAATGGCAAGTGGCATGCCGTGAAGATTGCCGGACGGAGTTGTATGCGGTGAATGAATGTCAGCGTGCGCATCAAACCAGACTACGCCGATTCGCTTTTCAGGATATGCTTTTTTAATCCCGGCAACCGTTCCTGCAGCTGTGCTGTGATCTCCCGAAAGAACAAAACAGTGTCCAGATCGTTGAAGTGTTGCTTTGACTGTTTCTGAAAGCTCAAACATGGTTTTTGCAATATGATCGATTCGTTTGGCGTGTTTAAAATTTGTTGGGTTTTTAAATGAAGCTGTTTGGTGGATATTGTGTAAAAAATTTTCTGCGAATAGATCGTTTTTTATATGATCGTAGAGAAGCTGTGGGCCTTTAGACGCTCCTTGGACAGAGGCTCCTAGGTCATGGTGTACAAGAATAATGTCGGTTTTTGTAAGTTGCATGCAAAATTATACAAAGTCTTCTATTTTTTTCTTTAAGGATTCATCCATATGTTCAAATGTACAATAGAGTCCTTTTTTTTCTTCTTTGTTTGGATGAAAATCATATTTTTGTACAACTCCAACAAAGTGAAGCAGACGTTCATCATCAGGGTGTACAAGCGTTATGTTGATTTTTTCACCCTTTTCAAAAGAAATGCTGGAAGAAAAATACATCATTTCAGTGAGCGGAAAGGGAAAGAATTGTTTAAGCTTGCCTCGGGATTTAAATCGAAGAGTAAAAGCAGGATAATCATTTTTCACCGATTCTTCATCGACTGTTTTGATGGGAATTGCTTCTTGATCCTCTTTGACTTTACCAAGAAATTGAAGCCATTTTGTAAGGTCTTGGCTTGCAAGTTCCAAAAATTGTATGCCCATAGCGTCTTTGTTTTGGATTTTTGTATGACGTATAACTTTACCTACAATTTTAATAGGAGTCTCGTCAGGCAAACTAACTTCAAAAGAAACGTATGCGTTGATAGGTTTAAGTTTGGAACTAATAATGACCAATGATCCTTCTCTAGAAGCATCCACCATAACGCCTTGCGCACTTGAACGGTCTAAAAAAGTAATAGATATATTGGTATAAAAACGAGGAAATTTCCGTAAATTTTTCATCTATACCTCCTCTATCTCATGATTTTACAAAGGTTACAAATCTTGAATAGACCCATCAAGAAGGTCACTGACTGCATATTTTTCAAAAATATGTGAAAGTTTTTTTCGCTCTTCTTCATTTTTTTGAGAAAGAAAATCAAATGCATGTTTAATTTTTTGATAGGTAAGTTTTTTTGTTGATTGCTGTTCTTCTTGAATCTCTTTTTCAGGGTCAATGGAGAGTGAGTGTATAATTTTATCTAGAGATTCTTTGTGGAGTGCTTGTAATACCCTTGCATACGGTACCAATATCGACTTTGCGATGGTTTGTATCGTGGCATCAGACTGTATTGAAGGGGGTGTTTTTAAGAATTTCGGTGATAGGGTAGGAAATTCATACGCTAGTATGTCTTTAATCAGTGCTTTCTCACTTTCATCGATAATGGATAAAAGCACAGGTACAAAATAATGTAGGATAGAATATTTGTAGTAGTTTAATACAACTTTCATTTGCGCTGTAATGTTGTATCTGTATCCGGGTTGTCGAATAAACCAACCTTTTTTACAAAGTCTTCTGAGTAATTCTGGGTACGTTTTTTCAAATTCTTTCGCCTCATCTGACAATAGTACATTCTGGTTGATGAGATAATTTCGAACTTGTAAACATGTTTGATAAAGATCATCTTCAAATACGGTTCCGGGTACTGTAATCACAGAGCATGCAATGATTTGGTTGGCTGTAACGACTGTATTTTCTTGGATTTGGTGCATGACATGCTGTGAAAGCTTTCGAATGCTGTCTTTTTGTGTGCCGTTTTCTTCCACCCACTGTTGAATAGAAATTGGTTCAAGAAAGTGAAAATATACGCGATGATATTTTTCAATTTTCATGAATGTACGAAGCAGTGAAAAAGCGTTTTCCTTTTTCTTGCTAAATCCATATTCCTCATGCGCGTAGGCAAAAACATCAGGTGTAAAGTCGTAGCTGATGCTAACAGGGCGTATTTTATAAGCGTGGGCTTTTTCTTGATCTAGAGCATCGAGAATCAGTTGTAAAATACCTGTTTGAGGCGCTCTTAGTTTTCCATCTCTACTTCTTCCTCCTTCAATAAAAAGCTCAATGGATACAGGGTAGTGAACGAGCCAGCGAAGATATGCTTTTAAGCACAACAGATACAGGATGTTTCCGCCGATTTTTCTTCGAATAAAGAAAGCCCCATGCTTGCGAAAGATAGGCCCCATAGGGAAAAAGGATAAATTGATGCCTGCTGCGATATGTGGGGGCGCTATGTCGTAGTGGTCTAAAATATAGGATAGGAATAAATAGTCGATATGGCTTCTGTGGGAAGGAAGTAAGATTGCTGTGTGTGGGTTGTCTACAAAGTCTTGAATGTGTCCAGATACCTCAAATGATTCAAATATAGGTTTATACAAGAAGGGGAAGATCGTCCTTGTAATAGAAAAGCAAAGAGGACTGTAGTGAGCGGTCATTTCTTTGAAAATAGCTTTTGTTTTGTGCTTTAGGTCATCAATTGGCGCTTGAATGGTCTTTGAATATTGGTTTAATTCATCTTTGAAACCAGATTGAGCAACAAGAGAGTCTATAACGGAACGATTTTGATAGGATGGGATGTCTTTTTTTTTCGACTTTGGCACAGTTGTTTTCTATCATAGCGCTAGAATAATGGAAGAGAAACTCCGAACATACCTTCAGAATGCCGTTGCACAAAAAATTGCAACACAGATATCATGCAGCGTATCTACTATAGACGCTACTTATCAATGCTATGCTGGCAGTACGGAGCAAAGTATTTTTGATCGTCTCTGACAAAGGTTGTTCTTACCGTTACGTTTTGTGCATACCAGTTTCAAAAAGGCAATTTGTATTTAGACGAAAAAGTATCCGATGTGCTTTTGATTCCAGAAAGTCATCCGCTTTTTTTATGTACAGTTTCTGATTTATTATGCCATCAGTCAGGTTTACCAGCGTGGTATGATTTTCAGCATGCACATAAAGAACACCTTCTAGAATTTTTATTGGCCATTCCTGTTCAGGCAAGTATTCATGAAACAACTTGTTACAGCGATGTGGGTTTTTTATTGTTGGGTGAGTTTCTTCAGAAGAAATTTTCTTTAACGATGTTGCAAATGTTAAATGTATTACCAAAAGAGACTCGACAATGTTTTTTTGCATGGGATCAATTGACTCCGGAGCAAAAAACAAAGACTGTTCCTACTGGAGACTCAAAGCTTAGGAAAAACAATGATGGTATTGTTTTTGATGATAATACTTTTTTCTTAGGTGGTCTTTGTTCGCATGCAGGACTCTTTGGCACATTGAAGGGTTTGACGGCATTTGGACAATTATGGAATCTGGGGACTGGTATTCTTAACAAAGATACGATCTTACGATTTTCAAGCAAGCAAGTTGCAAAAGATCAAACATATCATGCTTTAGGATGGGACATGCCAACGCAAGGGTCAACCGCAGGACAGCATGTTTCAAAACAGGCAATAGGGCATTTGGGATATACAGGTACATCCATATGGATCGATCAAAAGCGAAACACAAGTGTAGTTTTGCTAACCAATCGAACCTATTGTCAAACAAAACAGCCTGTCATGAAAAAGTTTCGGCAAGAATTTCATGATTTGATTTGGAGTTTGGTATGAAAAAACAAAAACATGTTCATCTTTTAGGAATCGGTGGCTCCGCCATGTCTAACGTTGCTTTGATGTTTCATTCTTGTGGGTGGGAAGTAACAGGCACTGATCAGAATGTTTATCCACCTGCTTCTACATCCTTGGAAAAAAATGGCATCGGATATTATCAGGGTTATAAGAAAGAGCATGTTCATGCAGGTATAGATCTTGTAATTGTTGGAAACGTAATATCAAGAGACAACGTAGAGGCACAGAAGTGTATGGAATTAGACCTGCCGTATTTGTCAATGCCACAAGCGCTTTTTGATCATTTCATGAAAGACAAAGCGCGTATTGCGATATGCGGAACCCATGGAAAAACAACAACAACAAGTCTACTTTCTTGGATACTTGATTGTTCAAAAAATGATCCTTCCTTTTTTATTGGCGGTGTTCCTGTGAATTATCAAAGAGGGTATCATATTGGAAAGGGTGCACATTTTGTCATCGAAGGAGATGAATATGACACAGCATATTTTGAAAAAACGCCAAAATTTCTTCATTACCACCCACAACATGTCATTCTGACAAGTATCGAGTTTGATCACGCTGATATTTATCGTGATTTTGACCATGTGTATGAACAGTTTGATTTACTTGTAAAACAAATTCCTCAAGATGGATCGTTGGTGGCGTGTTTTGAACATGCATCTGTAAAAAAAGTTTCAGAAAATTTTCCTCATACTGTTTCGTATGCGCATCAAGATGCTGATTGGACATTGAAAAATCAACAAGACGAACCCTACGGGCAGTCTTTCGATGTTTTTAAGTACAATGTATACAAGGGAAGAGTCAAAACAGAGCTTCTAGGGCCACATAGCAGACTCAATATTCTTGCTTGTCTTGCACAAGCCGAGATTCAAGGCGTTGATGTTGACAAAGCAATTGCCGCGATTGAAACCTTTCAAGGTGTGAAGAAAAGACAAGAACTCAAAGGTGAAAAAGGTAATATTGCTGTGTACGAGGACTTTGCCCATCACCCCACAGCGATTGCAACGACGCTTTCCGGTTTTGTTCCACTTAAACAAAGAAGAAAAGGTAAGCTGATTGTTGCCATTGAACCAAGGTCCAATACAATGAGGAGAAAAATATTTCAGGATCAACTTCCTCAAAGTTTTGATCAGGCTGATGTTATATTTATTGCGAATGTATTTGCTAAAAAAGATGCACTTTCCCAAGACCAAATGCTACGCCCACAGGATATCGTTACCTCCCTTGAGAAAAGAGGAAAAAAAGCTTTTGCACCGCATGATTTGGATGAACTATTGCGTGATATATGCCAAATGGCCAAACCAAATGATGTAGTTGTATTTATGTCCAATGGCGATTTTCAAGGTGCATCAAGTAAATTATTGGATCTACTGTAGTAAAGTGCTTTTAATATCGGCGTTTGATTAGAACGTTTTGATAGGTGTCGAGATCTTTTAAAATTTTTCCAGTACCTACAACAACACTAAGCAAGGGATTTTCTGCAAGTGTTACAGGCAAGCCCGTCTCTTTTTTGATCAGAAGATCAAGGTTCTTAAGTTGTGCAACCCCGCCCGTTAAAACAATACCACGATCGTGAATATCGGAAGCAAGCTCAGGAGGTGTTTTTTCAAGCGTTTGTCGTATGACTTCAATGATGCCACGAATAGGCTCTTGTAGTGCTTCGCGGATCTCATCAGGTGTGATTTGTACTGTGCGTGGAATGCCTCGAATCAAATCTCTGCCTTTAAGTGTGATCTTTTCTTTGTTATCACTCGGATATGCTTCGCCATGATGCATTTTGACTGTTTCAGCAGTAGTATCTCCAATTAAAAGCGAGTATTTTTTTTTCATGTGCGTGACAATTGCCTCGTCCATCTGGTCTCCAGCTGTGCGGACCGAATTTGCGATAACAATTCCACCCAGTGAAATAAGTGCGACTTCAGTAGTGCCGCCTCCAATGTCAACAATCATATTGCCTGAAGGTTCCAAGATTGGCATGTTTGCTCCAATAGCCGCAGCAACAGGTTCTTCGACAAGAAAAACTTCTCTAGCACCTGCAGAAAGTGCAGACTCCTCAACAGCACGCTTCTCAACTTCAGTAACACCAGACGGAATACAAATGGCAACGCGTGGCCGAAAAAGAGAACGCGAGGGTATAGCCCTTGAAATAAAGTGCTTAAGCATTGCTTCTGTTGTCGAAAAGTCAGCGATAACACCATCTTTTATGGGGCGAATCACTTGAATGCTTTGGGGCGCTTTGCCAGCCATTTCTTTGGCTTTGTTTCCGATGGCTAAGACTTCTCGATCTTCCACCTCTTCAGCAAAGGAAACAGCCACAACAGAGGGCTCGTTGATAACAATGCCTTTATCTTGGTGATAGACAAGCGTGTTGGCTGTGCCTAAATCTATGGCCAGATCTGAAAAAAATGCTGAAAAAAGTGACCGTAACACGTTTCTGTCCTTCGCCTATCGTCCTTAAATTTTTTCTTTAATTCATACAGTAGTCAAAAGTTTTTTCCTACATAATGTTCAATTTTTTACCTATCAACTCGGGTTAAATGTTTCTCAGAAGATGAAATTCAAGCCCCCCTTGAACATCATCTTGGTCTCTAGCAACAATTTGAACCGTATTTTGTTGTTCATTAAGTGGAATTGTAATTTCAAAATTCTGTTGATCCTTTGATTGAGCGTAAAGATGGTAGTAGATTTTCTCATCATTTACAAAAACATACATATCCTTGATAGACGCATTGTCAGCGATAGCGCCCTTGATTGTCAGACTGGTTTTGCCCACAATTGTTTGTGTATTGTGATTGGCTAGTTCTATAACAGGAGCTTGAATGGTGCCTGTGGCATTGTTTTTTAGCGTTATATCTGACTCAAGAACGACACGGTGGTCTATATCAGCAAACTGCGCCTGAATAAGAGGTGTGGATTTTACATTTACACCCGGAGCAAACTGAACGGGGATTGACACTGATTTGGTCGCACCCGGAGCAAGATCAGTAACCACTTGTCGCGCGCTTTCCAACAAAAGTGTTTTGTCTCCCTTTTGTTTGAGGTTGAGTATGACCTCATTGCTTTTCTTTGTTCCAATGTTTTCGATATTAAAGACAAGTGTATTTCCAGTCGTACCTTGTTTAAACTCATAACCAACCTTGAAAAGAGGGCGCGCAGGCTGTTCAAACGGAATGTAAATTGGGTCGTTTTCAAGTTCGCGATCATCCGCGTCTGTTACGTTCATCGTTAATAACTCAAGACCTTCAGGTTGAAACTGAGGGATGTCAATTTCACTTTGTATGCTGATGTCTTGTTTAGGAAGGATTTGGCCGATATAGACAAAATGTTGGTCTAACACGGGGTTTTTTGAAGAAGAAATTCCTTTTACTTGGAAGAAAGCACAATCCGCATTGTTTTTGATGCGAGTTGAAAGCGCAATTTTTTCACCAACTCTAAAGGTTTGTTTGGGATTGGTCAGCGTTGTTTTGATTTCAAGTTTATCAGGGTCACAAAATACCGTAGGCTTTGGTGGGTATGTCCAATCGATACCTTCTTTACCTAGTGCGATTTGCACTTCATCCTGCTTTTCTTTTTCGATTTTTGTCAAAAGTGATTTTGCATTGTGAAATAGATCAGTTCGATTGAGTTTTTTTACACTGGGTTCAGAAAGAATCTGGTGGGCCAACTTTATTTCAAAAGTTTCAAAAAGCTTTTGTTGTTTCTTGTCATTGTCTAACCTTCCAAATTGATATTCGTTTGCAATGGTTTGATCATTGATTTCTTTGGTTTCAATAACATAGGGCAAGGTCATCATTGCAGTTTCTGATGCTTGGTCATTCAAAAACGAATTTTCAAAATCAGACTCAGATCTAAATTTAACAAACTGATAAAAGCGAACTTCTTTGTCCTTAATCCAAATGGGCTGTGTTTCAACGTCAGGGTTGATACCAATGGATTGAATCGAGATGTCATTCACAGTGAGGTATTTTGAGATGGTGAGCTTAACAGCGGTTTCTTCCGGTAGGAAAAATATTTTTTGTACTGTACCTTTGCCAAAGGTGCGCTGGCCAATAAGTAGCGCTCGATTATTTTTTTGAAGAGCACCGGCAACAATTTCAGAAGCACTCGCACTTCCTTGGTTAATCAAGACGGTTAACGGAAATGTAAAATCTTGTTCTGATTTTTTTGCTTTGGTCTTGGTATTAAATCGATTGTTTCTTTCAACAGTACTTACAATGGACCCTTTTTCTAAAAATATATCAGCTACGCCAATGGCTTGATCAAGAAGGCCTCCGGGGTTGTTGCGTAAATCTAAAATTAATCCTTGCAGATCTTTTCCAGCTTTTCCTTGTAGATCTTGAATTTGATAAGCGATTTCATGTGCGGAGTTTTTGTCAAAATGTTTAAGCTTTATATAGCCGACATCATTTTGCAAAAGCGCACTCTCTGTGTTGACCACTTTGATAATATCTCTTGTGAGTAGATAGGGTGTTTCTTTTTTCATACCATCGCGCATGATTGAAATTGTTACTTGTGTGCCCCTAGGTCCACGCATGCGTGAAACTGCTTCAGTTAAGGACATGCCGATTGTGGGTTCCTTTTCAATTTTTGTGATGCGATCTCCAGCTTCAATGCCCGCACGAGCAGCAGGTGTGTCATCGATTGGTGAAATAACAGTGAGTTGGCCATCTCTGAATCCAATTACAATCCCTAAGCCTCCAAATTTACCTTCGATATCAACGTTTGTTTCATTCAATACTTCTTTAGAAAGGTAGACAGAATGCGGGTCAAGTGTTGAGAGCACGCCCGCTATGGCGACTTCTTCTAGTGAAAGATCACTGCTAGGATTTGATTTTTTATTTTGATCAACAAAGCGAATAAGATCTGTGAGCTGATTTCGAAGCGCATAGATGGATGTGATCTTGGTAGAGAATGCTTTGCTTTGGTTGATAATGGATAGTTCTATGCTTGCTTTGTCTTTTTTGTAAGACAGTTCAGCCAATTGTAATGAAAGATATTTCACAGACGCAGTAAACATTTTGGAAAAATCAATTCTTGAAGGATCTACATATTGGTTATGAACATAATATAAAACTTGATTGAGGCGTTCGTAATTTGTTTGGGGAACAGTTTTTTCTAAAAGTCGAAGCGTGCGAGGAGATTCTGCGTAACTTGGAAACAAGTTTACCAAAAGTAACAAGGTAAATAAGAAAGAAAGATGGGTGCGTTTTTTCATGAGATTTTCCTAACCAACTGTTTTAACTGCCTAAATTGTTGATATATCAAAGATGGCAAGGATGTCAGCCTAAAAGTACCTAGGCTTTTCTTAACCGTACCGCTTTTGCTGACAATTTTTACTGTTATCGAGCCCTAAGCTTGACATTCGTCATGACATGAAATATCTGTCTTCGAATCTTTAGGCCCTAGTATTTGCGGGAGTAGCTCAGTTGGTAGAGCATCACGTTGCCAACGTGAGGGTCGAGGGTTCGAATCCCTTCTCCCGCTCCAAATTCGTAATCCAATCCAGAAATAATAAGAACTAGATCAATTCAAAGGACATTTCTTAGGGATTCGAACCCAGGGTTCGTTTAATGTTGTGCGACTTGGCAATCGCATGGCTTCTCCCGCTCTAAATTTGTAATCCAATCCAGAAATAATAAGAACTAGATCAATTCAAAGGGCACTTCTTA
>JAGRAZ010000040.1 GCA_020434345.1 Bdellovibrionales bacterium | reverse complement strand
CCCATTGCGAAACCCATACACCATTTGGCGCCTTTTTAGGTAGTTTACAGCAATTTTCCGCAACTGAGCTGGCCGTGCTTGCAACCAAGGCAGCGATTGCAAAATCACAACTTATGCCAACCGATATAGACCAAGCAATTTTTGGCAATGTTTTACAGACAAGTTTAGATGCGCCTTATCTTGCTCGTCATGTGGCTTTAAAATCCGGCCTTCGTCAGAAAACAACAGCGCTCACCCTTAATAGATTATGTGGATCTGGGTTTCAATCCATTCTTACGGCAGCGGAACAAATTTTATTGGGTCAGGCACATTTGGTTGTCGCAGGTGGCACTGAAAATATGTCGAGCGCGCCTTATGTGATGTATGGGTTTCGCAATGGGTATCGTCTTGGTCAAGGACAAGCATTTGATAGTTTACAATCAGCACTTACAGATTCGTACAATGGTCTTGCCATGGGCATTACCGCAGAAAAATTGGCACAACAATTTCAAATTTCCAGAGAAGAATCCGACGCGTTTTCTTTTGCGTCTCAACAGAAAGTTAAGCGTGCGTATGATCAAAATCTATTTGAAGAAGAGATTGTGCCCATTGAAATTGCACGCAAAAAAGAAAAATATGTCATGTGTGAGGATGAACATCCACGTCCTCAAACCACAATGAAATCCCTATCTGCTCTTATGCCCGTATTTGATCCAAACGGAATTGTAACCGCGGGTTCTTCCAGTGGTATTGTGGATGGAGCCGCATGTGTCGTTGTTGCCAGCAAACATGAAGTCAATAGAAGGGGTATTCCCTATCTAGGAAAAATTATTTCTCACGGTATTTCTGGGTGTGATCCAGACTATATGGGGCTTGGTCCTGTTGAAGCCTCACAAAAAGCGCTTTTATGTTGTGGTAAAACTTTTAAGGATATGGACTTGATTGATATCAACGAGGCGTTTGCACCACAAACCTTAAGTGTCATAAAAAGATTGGGTCTTACACAAGACAAAGTGAATGTAAATGGGGGCGCTATTGCGATTGGTCATCCACTTGCAGCAAGTGGAACGAGAATTACACTCCACGCTCTTTTAGAACTCAAACGCAGAAACAAACGCTATGCCCTTGTCACAGCATGTATTGGGGGTGGGCAGGGAATCGCATTGGTATTGGAAAACGATCAATTTTAGCTGTTATTTTGTTCCTATAAACCCGCCGTCGAATGGCTCGCGCCATTTACGGCGCTGCGCTTGATTTCTCCTCTGGGTTTATAGGAACAAGTAAATACTAGTTGGCTTTATAATATTTTTTATTCAATCGAGAAGTTTTGAATTACATATAGACTTGGCTTTTTTGAAAAAAGCGAAAGATGATTTCAATAATTCGATTTTGTTCTTCTACAGTCATATTTGGATCAATCGGTAAGTAAAGAATTTCTCTTGTTAATCGTTCAGTTGTTAAAAGTTGCGCTGGACGCATTACATTTTGTATGTACGAATATAAGTGTGCAGGTGCTTTTGGCACGTAAAACTGAACTTGATGAAACACAAGCTCATCCATAAGCGCATCACGAAGTTTATGTGCCATTCGTATAGGGTATACTTGGTGTACCCATTTTGCATTGGCAAGCTCATACAATACTGAAAGATGTAAAATCTTTGTAAAACATTGGTGATAACGTTGTGCGAGTTCTTTTCTTTTTTGTGCAAACTTTTCAAAACTTCCCAAAAAATGCATGCCCAAAATACCATCCAATTGTGAAAACTGATGAAGACCCTTTTTACTAAAATGTTCGTACACAGATGTTCGGTCTGTAACAATTAGACAATCCTTTTTATTGGAATATTTTTGATTGGGGTGTGTTTCAAAAATCCCCACATCTCCAAACGTTCCTATGAATTTATCGTCGACTTGAGAGCCAATTTGAGAAGGTACAATTTCAATCAAGCGCATATCATGATGCTTGCATAGCTCAACATATGTACAAGGGTCAGCTGGAAAACCAAATGGATAGTTAAGAACAACGGCCCTAGTTTGACTACTTAGTTTATGACTTACGTCTGAATAATCTAAGCTTAATGTATATGGATTGATCTCAGCAAATACAGGTGTTAACCCAATAGACATAATAGATTGGACATGGTCAACGGATATCCAAGATGGACAAATAACTTCTGAGTTTGCGGGTAACTTTAAAGCAACAAGTGACTCTTTAAGAGCATTTCCAAGACTTGATGAAAAAGCAAACATGGTTCCACAAAAGTGTGCATAACGGTTTTGAAAATAAGAACCGTAGCCTGCTTGTTGAAGTCCTCCTTGAGACCATATATTTCTAAGAACATCATGGATTTCGTTGGATAGTTCAATCGAATTAAAGTCTAATTCTAGTTTTGGAATCGTTTGCATGCCTACATTTTGAGTTTGAAAGCAATAATGTACGTAAGGGACAAAAAAAATGCAAAAAAAATAAACACTCTGGTAATGTTTTTTCATGAAAATTATAGGTATTGGTATTGACCTTGAAGAAATCAAAACGTTTCAAGATCACTTGGACAGTAAAAACACCCGCTTTTTTGAACGTGTTTTTACAAAGGATGAAATCGAATATTGTCAAAACAAACCAAACCCTGCACAACATTATGCTGCCCGTTTTTGTGCAAAGGAAGCAGCGGTAAAAGCGGTTTCTTCTATAACAAGTGCAGTCATTACAGATTTTGAAATTGGTATGAAGGAACAGAAGCCTATTTTAAAAAATGTGCATGGATCGACCAACGTTTTGGATGCGTATAACTTCATGGTATCGTTAAGCCATGCGGGTCAATATGCCATTGCACAAGTGCTGGTTTGGGAGAAGTAAATGACAGTTTATAGTATGACAGGATTTGGAAAGTCACAGATCAAACACAAGAAGTTCCAATGTCAAATTGAAGCAAGGTCATTGAATAATCGGTTTTTTGAAATACGTGTTTTTGGATTAAAAGATATGATCAAGCTTGAAAATGAAATGATTGCAGTCGTTAAAAAGACATTTGTAAGGGGACGTTTTGACATCAACATTAAACTTTCTAATCAACAACAAAAAAACGGTTTTGATGAGGCGTCAATTCTTACTCACTACAAAAACCTTGAAAAATTATCCAAAAAATTGGATCTGAAGTCCCAATTCGATTTAGGCCTAGTATTAAAAACGCTTCCCAGTCAAAACGCATTTTTGGACACCAAGGCAAGTCACAAGCTTATCATGGATGGATTTTTACAAGCGTTGAAGCAATTGAAGGCAGCCAGGGCTACAGAGGGTGCTTATTTAGCTACAGACATTATCAAACGTATAAAAAGTATGAAGGGCGATCTTGCAAAGATTCGAAAACTATCTCAAAAGCTTAACCAAAAGAAATTCCAAGGCATGCAGGAGAGAGTCGCAATGCTAACGTCAAGTGGTATTGATTCCCAACGGCTTGAACTTGAGATCGCGCTATTGGTTGAAAAATCTGATGTAACCGAGGAGCAGGTGCGACTGGAAAGCCATTTAACACAGTTCGAAAAAATACTTCGAACTTCAAAGGTTGATCAAGGAACAGGCAGGAAGTTAGATTTTTTTGTGCAAGAGATACATCGCGAAATTAACACTATTGGTTCGAAGATTTCAGATGTAGAAATTGCAAGCCTTGTGGTTGAGTTAAAAAGTCAATTGGAGAAAATACGTGAGCAAGTTCAAAATCTTGAATAAGGGACCTATTTGTTTTGTCATATCCTCACCATCGGGGGCTGGTAAAACAACGCTTGTAAGCGAAGCTCTATCACGTCTTGTGAATGTGAAAAAAACTGTTTCCCACACGACGAGAACTCCCAGAGAAGGCGAAAAAAATGGAGTAGATTATTATTTTGTTACAAACTCCGATTTTGAAAACGCCATGGCAAATGATGAATTTATTGAATATGCGAATGTCTATGGTCAGTGGTACGGTACGAGCGTACATACCATTAAAAACATTTTGGATCAGAATCAAGATGCGATGTTGGTCATTGAAAATCAAGGGGCAAAGGAAGTTGTCAAAAAATTCCCCAATGTTGTGTTGATCTTGATTATGCCTCCATCGATGGAAGAACTTACACGCAGGCTCATTCAACGTGAAGGTAGCACAACCCAAGATGTTGAAAAAAGATTGAGCCAAGCCCAAGAAGAAATCAAGGCCATGCAGTGGTATGATCACAAAATCGTCAACGATCATTTTGACAAAGCATCAACCGAACTTGTTGAATTGATTCAAGGGTATCAAAAAAGTCGACACAACTAGAGTGAGCCGTTCTGCAGCTTCTATGCAAAAAATGCGTACCATCTGGATGCGCTGACTGAAAGCTGGAATTTTATCTTGTTGAAATAATTGTATTTTCTTTGTAAGCTGTATTGGAACCAATTTTGCATTATTTATGCACTGGACGGGTCTGCACACACTTTTGTAGGTGTTGCAGTGTTCCAATTCTTGCTGATGTATGGTATACAACAGCAGGAAAATAACTGTGGGAGTACGACCATGAAAAAAGAAATGAAATTTTTAGGATTAATGTTGATGACAGTATTGGTATTGGGTGCCTGTGCCGAATATGATTACTTCAACCGTGTGTTAAAAAGAACATCGCAAAACACACCCCAAGACCAGACCGAAACTCCAACTGATGCACCAGACGGCGCTGCAGATCCAAACCTAGACTATTTTACAGTCACAAACTCTTGGACACAGCCCACAGATTTGGGTGCCATTGCAAAACCTGAAATTATCTTTGTTGTGGATACATCTGGGTCCATGGGAGATGAGCTTGATGCGATTAAGGATTCATTAACGGGTTGGGTAAATCAGCTCACAAGCCAAAATGTCAACGATTTCTGTTTGGGTGTCATTCGTGCCAATACAAACAGTAGCCAACGGGGCGCTTTATTGGCTGGAAGCCACGGAAAAAAATGTATTTGTACCTATGGAGATAATGAAGTGAGTCATGCTACCGCTGTGACAGAGTTTTCACAAACTCTAGATGCTGCGTTAGGTTCTTCAGGTGGTCAGGAGAAAGAGGCAGGAATTTACAGCGCCCATCAAGCGTTTACAAATGCTTCTAAGCTAGAACAAAACCAAGAGGCGGGATGTTTTAGAGATGATGCTACAGCAGTTATGTTTTTGGTCAGTGATGAAAACGACTCAGGATATTCTCCTGATAACGGAAGCAACGTATTTGACAATACATTTTTCTTAGGCAATGAAAACTTTAGCACATCATACAATGATCCATACTATCAAGGTCAAGATCATGAAGCAGATGTCCGTAGAGATTACTATACAGATGGTGTCAAGTATGCTGCTGATGGTGTAACACCAGATGCAGGTGGAAAATATTTTAATAATCTAACACACGAAACTTTGATTGATGAAATGCTTTTATACAACGGAGACCTGCCAACATGGGGAACCGCACTAGGATACTTGCCTGGAGATTTACCAGCAGCATCCAGTCAAGCGGGTCCTTTCTGGGGTGGCATACAATACGCAGAAGAATTTGAAGCAGAGTTTGTAAATATGAAAGATATTACCGAAGATAACCAAGCTGCTTTCCAATCCAAGATGAACGCAATGGCCGATGAATTGGTACAACAGCTATCGTACTACGATACCTTCACATTGAGTGATACCATTTGCGATGTGGATCAAGATGATAGCTATAGCGATGAGTCTATTACTGTGAAAGTCAATGGTTCAACAGTAAACCCATCAAACTATAGTATCATTTCAAGTGGTCGTAAGGTTCGGTTTGTATCCAACTATAGTTGGGCTTCAGGTGCGACTGTAGAGGTCACGTATCTTCGATGCGAATAAAACAGCTTGACGCGTTTTTATAACTTGCATATACACGTTCCTACGTATGGCTAGAATATCTATTGAAGATTGTCTCGATCGTATCCACAACCGTTTTGCATTGGTTCATTTGGTTTCTGAGCGAGCCAAGCAGTTACTTAAAGGATCGATTCCTTTGGTGTCTTGCGACAATAAAGAGGTTGTAACCTCGCTTCGTGAGGTTTCGGGTGGCAACATTGCCTTAGCATCTGAAATCAATGAAAAAGAAATCGTCGCTACAGACCGCTAAACGAGCTAACTACTTTTAAACATTGCCTTTTTTTCTTGATCTTTTATAATGAATCAAAGATAACGGGGTCGTGTTTTTTGTTTTTGATGTATGTGTGATTTAAGCAAAATCAAAAAGTATTTGCCAATTGTAGGTTAAAAATTTGAATCGGTTAGGGACGGAGTCTTTTTTACATGACGGTTAAGGAAGTCATTCTCAACTTTACAGAAGGTGAAAATGAAGGTGTTGAAATTAAACTCACACCTCCTCGTGTAATTCGTGTTGGCCGTAGCGAAGAAAGCGATGTCTTTTTAGGAGAAAAGAAAATTTCTCGTAAGCACTGTGTTTTGCATCTTGGCGAAGACGCACTTTCCATAACTGATCTTGATTCTACCAACGGAACATTTGTTAATTCTAAAAGAATAACGGAAACATTACTAGAAGATGGTGATCGCGTTCGTATTGGATCATCGCTTGTTGAGGTTCGTATTGTATTGGAGGATGTCGTTTCTAATGCACAAACCCTTCCTCGTGCCGATGAAGAAACGGGCGAGTCTTTTGAAGAGCCAGTGCAACAACCAATTCGAAAAACAGAAGATATCAGCCTAAGTTTTGAACAATCAAGTGACGAACAAGAAATTTCAAAACCCAATAGTTTTGAAGATCAAGACAAAGAAGAAATTGAAGAAGAAGATTCCGATTTGGTTGTTGAGTATGAAAAACCGAGCTTAAACCAAGATGAAAGCAAAACCATTGCATCAGCATCGGATGATGAATTAGATTTTGGCGATGTAAATATTGATGGAACCTCAGGTGAAATTAATGCTTTTCAAGAGGATGCCCCAATCAGAAAATCGATGACTTCTGATGAAATGGATTTAGATAAAATTCCTGAAATTGACGACATCTCTGAAGACATGGATGGCGATATTGAATTTTTATCCGATGAAGATTCTAAACCGAAAAAGCCTGCTGTTGAAGCCAAGTCCGAAAAGAAAAAATCAAAAGCATTATCGGGAGATTTGTCAGCCATGGCGTTACCTGATCTCTTACAAAACCTTCATCAAAATCAAAAAACAGGGTCTCTTACACTGAATTATGATGGGCAAGAGGGTGTAATTTGTATTTTGAACGGGCAGCTCCATAGTGCGCAAGTGGGTAGAGCTGTTGGAAGTAAGGCTATTTATCGGATGTTAGGTTGGAGCGAAGGAGATTTTTCTTTCGCACCGCTTGATGAATCTGCCTCTGAGTTTACGGCCAAAGGAATAACGCCCATTCAAGAAAGTGTAGATGGACTGTTGATGGAAGGTATGCGTCAGCTCGATGAAATCAATAAAATCAAAGATGTACTACCAAAAATGAGTCATGTGTTGGGGTTGAATGATCAATCGGATGTTCCACTTTCAAAGCTTCATCCAAAGGTATTGGATGTCGTGCAATTGATTATTACGCATAAGAAAACGCAAGATGTTATGGATTTAAGTCCATTGACTGACCTGGAAACTTCCAAAATCATCTTCTGGCTTATCAAGAAAAAGATGATCAAAATTAGCAAAAAGTAAGTAAAGAATTCAAACGTATCCTAAATTTTTTTTAGACTGTTGCGTGGGTATATTTTCCTACCAGCTCCTTCGACAACTCGCATGCATTTCCGGGTCAAATGACATCCTTTATATTTATATTAGGAGCATGAATTTATTTTGATAGGCTCGGACAATCTTCGGAAGCTGTACGAAAAATATACCCACGCTGTTTCAATTCAAAATTTATATGCGTTTGGGGATCGAGAGAAATAATGTTGTCAAATTGCATGATACAATTTGTCTTTAATTTTTACTTTTCTCCTAAATTTTTGCAGAACAATCAATGATGTTTTTAGGAAATCACACGTACCTTTCGTACAAAGTCGACTTTGGTAGGAAGGTATGTGTGATTAAAGTCCTATTAAAAAAATTAATCGATTTCGTTTTCTGAATACAGCTGTGTGCGGCTGCTGATTTTGGCAAAAATCGAACAAATGCCATCTGGCGAATCTTTTTGGTTTCCAACCGCAACAATCGTAAACCACCATGCAAAGGGAGCGTTGATGACCCAATCAGAAGGAGCATACGCTGCTGTTTGATCACAATCTGCATTGCCAACATAATCAAAGTCTGTATCAGGGTCGTCTCCGTTAAGAATAGATGAACCATCACTGTCGTACTGGCCTGCGCGAGCTTCGTATTGAAATCGCAATGGAGATCCATCGGGAAAAACACTGCCCAATTCTATCCATGTGCTTTCAGTGCCATCAAACAAAAGCGATCCACCATCGTCTGAAGCATTAGGAATGCCAGCAGGGTTTACATTGAGTGTGATGTACTCATTGTTTTCGCTAAAATACTGTTCTTCATACAGCGCAATAGAGTTGATGTTTGCTGTGGCTTCACTGGTTCGTGATTTGCGAATGTAGTTTTGGTATTGCGGAATGGAGATCGCTGCCAGAATAGATATAATGACAACCACGATCATAAGTTCAATGAGGGAAAATCCCTTTTTTTGTCTCTCCATAAAAAACCCCTTTGTTTCCACTATTTTATCATTTTTTGGGATGTAGTTCACTTGTTTTCTTTCAGTGTTGCTTTGCTCATAAGTGTGGCAAATATCTGCTTTTCTAGGTCAAAAACGCGCCATGCCGGAATTTGGGCATGATCAAAAAACAAGGCAAACAAGCATTTGCCAAAATAGGGTGTATCCATAATGCCCGAAAGCGTGCTGATGCCCGAAAGCGAGCCCGTTTTGCCTCTAATATTTTGGATGAGCTGGGGGTGTTTGGTGCGACGACGTAGTGTTCCGTCCATGCCAGAAATGCCGAGTGAAGCAAAGATTTCGGGTTGTGCTAGAAAATCACGATAAATCATTTGTATAAAATGAGTAAACCAAAGAGGGGTGACCTTGGATCGATGGGAAAGGCCAGATCCATTTTCGATGATCATACCTTCTTGATAAGACAAACGATCTTTAAGCATTTTTTGAATGTATTCGCTGCCCTCTACTGTTCCAACGGGGTCACCGAGTTGTGCAAACAATGTTTCAGCAATCATATTGTTTGAATATTTATTCATAAAGACAATCATTTCACCCAAAGGTCGTGAAGGGTGGACATACACAGTTTTGGCGTCTGGTGGACAAGGGGAATGTTCTATTTGGTCAATCGATTTTCCAGTGAACATTTTGAAATAACGTGCAAATGCAGAACCTACATAAAGCGGAGGTTCTGGAATTGATCGGTAGTAATTTTTATGATGATGAACAGAAAAATGGCCTGATACTTCGATGGTCCATTTTTTATTTTTCTCAATCACTTGAACTGATGGGTTTTGATCCTTTTGTGCTATTGTCGCCTTGTTTTTAATTTCAAACAGATCCAGATCAGGTGTCACGATCACTTCTGGTTTTTCACCCAGAGTTCCGCCTTTTATGGTGATGGTAACCGCATTGTAATCCATAGAAAGTGCGCCAATGGGTGCTGTAAACGCGCGTTGTTGGTCGCCTTCGAAGCTATTTGAATATTGGCGTGTTGATGGAAACTTTGAATCATCGACATAGAGCGCATCCACTGGATCAGAAATCACTTTTGAAATCTGTTCAGCCATGAGAAATACTTGTTCGTGCACAAGTGTTGGGTCACCGCCACCTTCTATGCATAAACTTTTTTTGAATTGTTTGATAGGTGTTTCAAACGTGTGTGTCGATCCCCATTTCTCAAGCGCTGCCCAACTTGTGATCAGTTTAATAATAGATGCAGGTGTAAATAGTTTGTCAGGATTAATTTGTACAACAGGTTTATCTTGCCCCACTGGAATAACAACAAAGCCAATTTGACCTGATCGAAGCCCTTGCGCTTTGGCTAAATCCAAAATTTCATTTTCGATGGTTTGTTGCGCAAGTGCATTGAAGGAAAAAATAAAACAAAAAAGTAACAGTAAGAAATGTCTTCGCAAGCGTTGCATACTAGCGTAACTTACATCTAAATAGATGAAAAATCACGAAACAAGAAACGCTGGTCAGTTTTTTATGGTAGGCGTCTCGTCTACAACACTCTCAAATGAGGAAAAATCTTTCTTACAAGAAGTACAGCCCAAGGGTGTGATCTATTTTCGTCGTAATGTTGAAAGCCCAAGCCAATTAATAGATTTAACAAGGCAGGTACAAGCATGCGTATCGCATCCTTTAATTGTGGGTATTGATCAAGAAGGAGGAAGAGTCGCAAGACTATCGCATCCGTTTACGATTTTTCCGGGCAATGAAGAACTGGCCGAGCAATATGAAAATTCCAAAGACCTTTCATGGATCTTAAAAAAAGCAAAATGGCAAGCAAGAGAGCTTAAAGCTGTAGGCATCAATTGTAATTTTGCACCTGTTGCAGATATTTTAACCAATCCTTCTAATCCCATTATGCAAAAAAGAACCTTTGGTGCGAGTCCTGAACAGGCGGCATTTTTGGTTAAAAAAACAATTGAAGTTTTTCAAAAAGAAAAAATTCTTTCGTGCGCAAAACATTTTCCGGGTCATGGAGATACATTGGTAGACAGTCACTTAGAGCTTCCAAAAGTTCAAACAGATAAAAAAACACTTTTTTCACGTGAACTGATTCCATTTGTTTCGGCTGTCGCAGCGTCTGTTCCCATGATCATGACCGCACATATTCGGTATGAAAAAATTGATTCTAAAAATCCTGCAACGCTGTCTCCTTTTTTTCTAACGGAAGTTTTGCGAAAGAAAATGAAGTTTCAGGGCTGTATTGTTAGTGATGATTTAGAAATGAAGGCCATTGAGCATCACTATGATTTGCCTCAAGCTGCAAAATTGGCCATTTCTGCTGGCTGCAACCTTCTATTGGTATGTGAGGATCAACAAAAAGCCTATCGATGCTTTGAAGAGGTTTCGAGATGCTTATCGGGTAAAGAGTTCCAAAAAAGGCTTTTGGAGAACCAAAATATGTACAAAAAATGGCATCGAAAGTACGTTTTTTCGAAACTTTTGCGAAAGCGAAAAAAATGGGGTTGGACGTCGCACCGATTTTATGTAAAAAATTAGGTGTTTAGGGGCATATAAGAGTTGAAAAAAAGTAGGCAAGATGCAGAATATTCGTTAGTATCTGTGTTGCTGTCGTTTTAAAACGAGAGAAAGGAAAACGAGCATGGAAAATTTTATTTCGATTTTTTGGGATTCAACGTTTATGAAGGTCAACGCAATCGTGTCGATTGTGGCTATTTGGTTTATCGCGGAAAGAGCATATGTTCTTTTTTACAAATACCAAGTGAACTCTAAACAATTTATGATGGATGTTGAAAACTTGGTGAAACAAGGCAACATTTCACAAGCCATCAATCACTGCAGTACTTCAACTGCACCGCTTGCAACAGTGGTAAAATCAGGCTTAACCAAAGCGCCACAAGGACCCATGGCAGTGTCTATGGGCTTGGATGAGGCAACGCTTGAAGTAGCACCTAAGGTTCAAAAGCGCGTGGGGTCACTTTGGGGCATAGCAAACATTGCAACGCTTGTTGGGTTGATTGGTACCATTATCGGTCTAATCGTATCTTTCTCGGGTTTGAGTGTGGCTACACCTGAGCAGCGTGCAACGCTTCTTGGACAAGGTATCGCGGAAGCACTTTACAATACAGCACTTGGTTTGACCATCGCTGTAACCTGCATCATTGCACATTCTTTTCTATCAGGTCTTGCCAAAGACGTAATGAGTGACATTGATTATTACTCAAGTCGTTTAGAGAACCTGCTTATGGCGCATGCCAAAGGAACAATGAAGTAAGAAGAGATTTGTATGGCGCGTCGGGGTAGAAGTCATCAACAGAATCATGAAGTAGGGCAAGAGCTTAATCTTGTTCCATACATGGATATTATGGTGAACCTTGTATTGTTCATGCTCGTGAACATTGTAAGTTTTTTAAGCTTCACCATTTTAAATGCTTCAATCCCGCAGCTCAATACAAACCCAAGCAAAGCGCAAGCACAGGCTCAGGGTGAGGAACTTCTTTTGGTTTTACGGGTAAATCCGAACGGCTTTTTGGTTGAACCCACTGTTACAGGTGGTTCGCCGATTGCCAAGAAAAGCATTCCTAAGGTTGTAGATGAGACAACCAAGAAAAAAGTTTTTGATGTGGCAACCCTCAACGGCTTTTTGGTGGATTTGAAAAAGAGATTTCCAAAAGAGGCCAAAATTTTGATTATTTCACAATCTGACATTGAATATGAAAACATCATTCATACCATGGATGCAGTTCGTGAAACGACGCCTGGTACAGAAGACTTGTTTCCCGAGGTAACTTTAAGCATATGATGACATTGCAACAACAATTGGAGATGCTTGAGTACAAGCGTTTCAAAGATCGTAAGATGGGCAAGCGACGTCACAAATATTTTGATGACGCTGCGGGAGCTCAAGAGCTCAACTTGGTTGCGATGATGGATATGTTAACCATTTTGTTGGTCTTTCTTTTAAAAAGTTATTCTGTGAGCGCGATGTCTATTCCTGTGGGGGAAGACAAACTATCTGTGCCTATTTCGACAAACAATATCAATCCCAAAGAGGCCGTAAAACTAACAGTTACAAAGATCGGTAAAGATGCTGCGGTTATAGCAGTGGATGAAACCGTGGTTGTGACGCTGACAGACGCTAAACTTTCTGAACTTAAAGGCCAAAGTAGAAAGCGTCAGTATATGATCAAGGATCTCAATACTGCGCTTTTGCAAAAAGCTGGTGCTATTAAGGAAATGGCCAAAATTAACCCCAATATCGTATTTGATCATAAAATTATGGTGATCGCTGACAAAGATACACCCTATTGGTTGGTTACTTCTGTATTGTATACATCTGCGGAAGCAGGCTTTGATCAATACAATCTTGTGGCCCTTCGCAAAGACCAATAGACCCATTCCATATTTTTCTAGTTAGCTTAGATTACGCAGATAATTGATAGCTCTACAGCCCAAGCACATATGGTCATGTAGGGTCATTATTGACCTTGTTGTTTGCTGGATAGCAATTGACGTAGTGCGTAATCCCTGTTATACACCGTTTGAAGAAATGGGTCGCATATGACCCAGAAAGCCCCAGTTGGGTGCAGTGTGTCCCATGGGAACACAGATTCTTACAAATTAACTTATTGTTTTAATTGGATAAAATGAAGGGTCAAGTTGGTATGACCCTTGCTATATTTACACCGAGAAGTATGCTCATAAGGTGTATTTTGTAAGAAGGATACTTATGATGAAAAATATAAAAAGACAATTTGGATGGATTTTAACACTACCTGCACTGTTGGTGCTTTCTGGTTGCTTTGGGGACAACCAACGTGGTTTGATTGTGCGAAACAATCAAGGCACAGGAACCCCGCAACAAGATGCGCGTCAATTGGGTACGAATAACCGTGCAGCAAGAAACACGGGCCCCGGGTTGGCCGCAAGTGGTATTCCCGGCGCACAACCTGTTTCACCAAGTGCACCAAGCATTCCTTCAGAACCAGCACATAGGTCTACAGCAGGAACAGATACTTCGGATATTAAATTTGTGGTTAAAGCACCGATGACACCGGAAGCACTTTGTCAGGCACAAGGCGCACTAAACCGTGTTTGGCCTACAGGTGAAGAATTTGAAAAAGACGGTATTTCAACCAAATGTGAAGCGCAAATTATGGCTGCGCGCTATAGCAATTTAACCGTAGGGGAAACGCAAGTGGATTTTCGTGATTACGATGCGATTCACCCACAACGTATCAACGGCTTTTTGGTTGCAGGGATTAAGTTTGAAAAAGCAAATCTTTGGGACAAGATGACAGGCAACAATAATTTCCAAGTAAAAAAAGCCAAATCTGAAGACAAAGAAACCAACAAGAAGGAAAAACAAAACCGTAAAGAAAGCGGTATCGATTACGGTAAAATTAAAGGATACTCTAAACATATTTGGAAACGTTTGGCTGAACTAAAAAATCCAGATGAATTGGATGGCCCTGCGCTTCGTCGTTTGTTCTATGGTTTGGATTCTAGAGATCAAAAAATTGCAAACCATGAAACCATGGCTCCGAACTCTGTTGGCGTTGAACTGCCAATCTCGGAAGCCCTAAACAAAGATTTTTACTCAGTTGAACTTACAGATGCTGTTAAAGGAAATGCAACTGCATCAAAAGATGAAGACAAGCGTCTTGATTCTTCAAAACAAAGCAGTGTCAAGGTAGGTTTTGCCAAAGGTGGCGATGTAGAGCCAATTCCATTGGGTGACTTTGGTGATGATGGATCACTTCAAAGCTTAACTGGTTTGGATAAAGAATTTAACAACCAAACGCTCGATGGTAGCAGTGTGGTTGTTTACGAAACCAATATTTTACATGCGCAACCAATATCTCTTGCGATTGGTCACTATGTTGAAAAACAAGCTGATCGTATTTTTGCACGAGGTGCACAAAACGGATCGTTCATGGTTTTAATCGATGGTCAAAAGAAGTTGTATCAATTGGATGCGCTTTCTAACAGAGATACACTTTTACCTTCTAATCTTGAAGTAACCATTCCAGGTAAAACTGGTGCATGCCGTACAACCAACGTTGTTATGGCCTACATTCCTCGTTCGGATAAAGAAAACGACAAGCGTCGTAAGGAAATGATGGATCAAGGTATGAAAGAAGAGCTGAGCATTTCTGATAGCCTATTCTTTGCGGACGCTTCCAAAGGTGACAAGGATCAGTATGTTTATCAATCACTTCACCAAGGCGTAACGACAATTTTCCCTGTTAAAGTATTTGATTCAAAAATGGATGAAAACTCTGACTTCTGTACCAATCATTTCTTCTCTGACGATGTACTTAAAGTTTCAACCCAATCAGGTGTGAAATTTGAAGGTGCACATGAAGGCGACACCTACGTGCAAATCAATGATGTTCGATCTGACACAGATCAAGTAACAATTGATTTCTCAATTTTTGGTGTGGATCCAAAAGAGTTTCCAGAGGACCTTAATTTAGAGAAAGACGGCCAAGAAGTAGAAATCGAAGGAAAAGAAAACATCAACTTTGATGGAGCCAATGGCTGGGCAGCAGAAAGCAAAACAGATCAAGCTTCAGGCTACGCCATTGTTGATTGGACGCTGAGTGGCCCTAAATCAGCCATTTTGTCCGATACAGCAAAAGATGGCTGGGTCGATAAAATTGTGATTAAACCTACCAGAGCGGGTACGCATCGTTGGGATGGCGCTAAAAAGATTAAAAAAGATAAATCTGCAGCTTCCTCCAATGTAACAGCGAGTACTCCATAAACAGATTAAAAATCAATAGGGTGTAGACATGACAAAAAAATGGATCATAGGTTTCGTTGTTCTAAGCATCAGTGCATGTGG
>JAGRAZ010000003.1 GCA_020434345.1 Bdellovibrionales bacterium | reverse complement strand
TACCTTGGTCGTCACAGAATTCACATTGGTTGCCCATCAAGCGTGCAAGCCCTCCACAAGATCCTTGCAACGGTTTTCTTCCAAAAAGTATACCAAGCGCCATCAATAGAGCAAAGGTAAAAAAGCCTGTCAATGTGATGAAGAAAAGTTTCATTCTTCTTCCTTGACGAGTTCTTTAAATTTTCCAAAGGAAATTGTTTGTAAAAACTGATCCTCACCGCGCACAATAAACAATGCATCAATATTGTGAGCAGTAACGTACTGTGTTGCCTTTTCTTCTCCCATGGCCATCAATGCAGTTGAAAGCCCATCGGCCATTGCGCATGATGAAGCAAGAACACTGACTGAAAGTAGGGTTGTAGGGGCTGGGTAGCCCGTAAATGGATCCAACGTGTGGGCATAAATATGTTTATCTTCTTCAAAATAGTTTCGATAGTTTCCAGACGTTGCAAGACTTGTGTTTTGTAATGCAAAATAACGAATGATGGATCTTTTGTTCATTACAGGCCGCTCTATGCCAACAATCCAATCATTTCCATTTTTATTGCCTGCACTCCTCATCTCGCCACCGATTTCGACCAAATGGTTCTGATGCCCTTCATAGGTTAAAAACGTTGAGATTTTATCCACAGCAAAGCCCTTCGCAATGGATGACAAATCAAGTTCAACACCATCTATACTTTTTGAGAGTGTATAAAGGTTGTTGTTTTTTGTGAGATTAATCTTTTGAAAACCAACCAGTGACATTGCTTTTTTAATGTCTTGAATTGAAGGTTTGTGTCTAGTGGATGTTGGTCCAAAACCCCATACATTAACCAAAGGACCGATGGTAGGGTCATAAATTCCACTTGTGTCTGAAGCAATACGAAGTGCTTTTTCAACAACAGAAGCAAAATCCTCTGGAATTTGCATGCCTACATTTGCTTTTGATTTGTTAAACTTTGAAATTAAAGAAGTAGAATCATATGTAGACATTTGTTGATTGATCTCAGCTAATATTTTTTCTGTATTTTTTTGTAAAAGATCAATATTTGTATTTCGTCCAGTGTAGATCGTAATATTGTAGGTTGTGCCCATGGTGGACCCACGGTAGACGCGTTGGTAAGAACGTTTTGCACAAGAAGATAACGAGAACGTAGAAATGATGAGAAAGATAAATAAAATATGTTGACGTTTATCCACCGAAGTCATCCAACATAATATCATCGCGTTCTACACCTAAGTCAAGAAGCATGTCGATCACACTCGTATTCATCATAGGTGGTCCACAAAGGTAATACTCACAATCTTCCGGTGCTGGATGATCTTTAAGGTAATTTTCTAATAAAACTTTGTGAATAAAGCCCGTGTAGCCATTCCAGTTATCTTGTGGAAGTGGTTCAGACAGTGCAACGTGCCATGTAAAGTTATCGTTTTGACTGGCAATGTTATTAAAATCATCTTCATAAAACATCTCTCGTTTTGAACGAGCGCCATACCAAAAAGAAACTTTTCGGTTTGTATGAATTCGTTTGAATTGATCAAAAATATGGGATCGCATAGGAGCCATGCCTGCACCACCGCCAATAAAAATCATTTCTTTTTCAGTGTCTCTTGCAAAAAATTCTCCAAATGGACCCGAGATGACTACCTCATCTCCGGGCTTGAGGTTGAAAATATAAGACGACATCAATCCCGGTGGAGTGTTGGGTTTTTTGGGAGGAGGGGTTGCAATTCTTACGTTTAGCATAATGATGCCTTTTTCTTCGGGATAATTGGCCATGGAGTACGCTCGTACTGTCTCTACATCGCTTTGTGAATGGTATTGCCACAAGTTATATTTATCCCAGTCTTCTTTGTATTCTTCTTCAACTACAAAATCTTTAAAATCAATTGATAGGTGAGGTGGTCGTTCGATTTGAATAAAACCTCCTGCTTTGAATGGAACAGCCTCGCCAACTGGAAGCTCCAAGATAAGTTCTTTGATGAATGTGGCTACGTTATGATTCGAGCGCACTTTACATGTCCATTTTTTAACGCCAAAAACTTCTTCAGGAACAACAATATCCATATCTTGTTTAACAGCAACTTGGCAGGACAAGCGACATCCTTCTTTTGCTTCACGTTTGGTAATATGTGCAGTCTCAGTTTCCAAAATGTCTCCACCACCAGAGAGAATTTTTACTTTACATTGAGCGCATGTACCTCCGCCTCCACAAGCGCTTGATATAAAAAGCTCATGGTCAGCAAGAACATTGAGAAGCTTTCCGCCTGTAGGGACTTCGATGTCTTTTTCACCATTGATACGAATGGTTACATTTCCAGCTGAAACAAGTTTAGATTTGGCAAATAGAATAATAAGTACCAGTGCCAATACAACAAAAGTAAACATGCCGACGCTTAAAAGTACTTGAGTCATTAGAGTTGAATTCCTGAAAATGCTAAAAATCCGAGCGACATAAGTCCGACAATCATAAATGTGATGCCCAGTCCACGCAAACCTACAGGGATGTCTGAATATTTTAGTTTTTCACGAATGCCTGCAAGGGTCATAATTGCAAGTGCCCATCCAAAACCACTTCCAAAACCAAAGACAACAGATTCACCAAAGTTATAGCTTCGTTCCACCATAAAAAGTGAACCGCCTAGAATTGCACAATTCACAGTAATTAGAGGAAGAAAAATACCCAAAGCATTGTAAAGGGATGGAACATGTTTATCCAAAATCATCTCTAGAATTTGAACCATCGCAGCAATCACACCAATGTAACTAATTAATCCTAAAAAACTTAAATCCGTACCCTGAATGCCCATCCATGAAAGAGCATTTTCTTTTAATAAATATGTATAAATGAGGTTATTGGCCGGAACTGTAATTGATTGCACAACAACAACAGCAATGCCAAGTCCGATTGCAGTTGAAACTTTTTTAGATACGGCAATGAATGTGCACATGCCCAAGAAAAAGGAGAGGGCAAGGTTTTCAACAAAAACAGCTTTGAAAAATAAACTAAGGTAGTGTTCAAACATTACTGTACCTCTTCAATCTGTTCAGGTTTCCATGTACGGAGTGCCCAAATAAAAAGGCCAATAAGAAAAAATGCACTTGGTGCAAGGAGCGCTAGTCCGTTGGGTGTATACCATCCGCCTTCAGTGGTTGGCGTAAGAATCGTAAAACCAAGAATTTTCCCTGTTCCTAAAAGTTCTCTAAAAAAAGCTACATAAACAAGAATCAAACTGTATCCGATGCCGTTTCCAATACCATCCATCAAACTTAGAAATGGTGGATTTTTCATGGCAAACCCTTCAGCGCGACCCATAACTATGCAGTTTGTAATGATTAAACCAACAAATACGGAAAGCTCTTTGGCGATATCATAGACATATGCCTTTAGAATTTGGTCAGCCATAATTACAAGTGATGCAATGATGGTCATTTGCACAATAATTCGAATGCTCGATGGTATGATTTTTCGAATTAGACTAACGCTGTAATTTGAAAGTGCTGTGACAGCAATAACAGCCGCGCACATAACAAGAGATTTATCCATTTTGGTTGTAACAGCAAGTGCAGAACAAATACCCAAAACTTGTAATGCAATAGGGTTGTTATTAAATAGAGGATCAACTACAACTTTTTTTATTTTTTCCATGAAAGACTTCCCTCTTGTTGTAGATGTTTGGCAATAAAGGGTTTGAACCCATCATGCCCAAACCAATAATCGATAAGGTGAGTAACACCATTGCTTGTGATTGTAGCGCCAGATAAGCCATCAATTTTAAATAAGTTTTGCGAATCACTTTCTGATACTTTCCCTTTGATTAGGTGAAGTCGAACTTCAAAATCTTCATCATAAATTTTCTTACCTTGCCATGTAGCTTTCCATTGGGGGTTATCAACTTCTCCTCCTAAACCGGGCGTTTCAGCGTGTTCATAAAAGCCAATTCCTTTGACCGTTTGTAAGTCGTTGTCCAGTGCAAGAAATCCATACAATGTTGACCAAAGTCCTTTGCCATGAATAGGAAATATGTACATCTGAGTTGTTTGTTGATCCGTGTCTATAACTTTGTATATTTTTGCATACTTTGAGCGTTGTTTAATCCCTGCAACATCATCTTCTGCTGAAATTGTCTTATTCATCGTTTGGTCTTTTGCCGCTTTTCTTTGATTGAAGCTTTCAGGAGCTATGTCTTCTAGGACATCGCCAGTTTCTAAATCAATGACTTGTGCCTGTATATTTTGAAATGCAATTTCAATTTCTTCTTCTGTGATTTTGGAATCTTTTGCTAGACCTGAGGCAAGTAATAAGTTTTTTTTGATATCAAGAACTTTGTTTTCTTCCTGTTTATCTTTCAGTGTTATTGCAGCACCTGAAACAAAAAATGAACAAACAATACATATCAAGCCAGCTACGACAAGAGTGCCTGTAAAGCTATCCTTTTGCATACCGTGCCTTTCTTCGTTTGATATGAGCTTGCATAACAAAGTAATCAATCAACGGTGCAAACACATTGCCAAAAAGTATGGCAAGCATGATGCCTTCTGGAAAGGCTGGGTTGATGACACGAATGAGTATCGTCATGATGCCTATCAAGGCTCCATAGAAATACTGTCCAACATGTGTCATGGATGCGCTTACGGGGTCTGTTGCCATAAACACACAACCAAAAGCAAAGCCTCCAGCAACCAAATGCCAAAGAGGATTCATGGCAAACATTGGGTTGGTTGTACTTCCAATGCCGTTGAGTAACAGTGTAAAAAGAAGTGCTGACAGCGCTAGACTTGTCATGATTCTCCAAGAACCAATGCCTGTAACAATTAGAAAAAATGCTCCAACAAGACAAGCGAGTGTTGAAGTTTCTCCCAATGAACCAGGGATCAATCCTAAAAATGCATTTTGCCAAGTGTAGGTGACAGCTTGCATGCCACCGAGTGCTGCTTGACCTAAAATAGTTGCGCCAGAAAAACCATCTGCAGCAACCCACACTTGGTCACCGGACATGGTTGCAGGATAGGCAAAATATAAAAATACGCGTGCTGTTAAGGCAGGGTTTAAAAAGTTTTTTCCCGTGCCTCCAAAGATTTCTTTTCCAATGACAACGCCAAAACTAATGCCAACCGCAACTTGCCAAAGTGGTATGTTAGGTGGAAGTGTGAGCGGGAATAGAATGCCTGTAACCAGAAAACCTTCGTTGATTTCATGCTTGCGAATCGTTGCAAAAAGACCTTCCCACGCACCACCAACAATATTGGTCACCAGAAAAATTGGTAAAAAATACAAGCTACCCAAGAAAAAACATCCAAGCCAATGGTTTGGATCAACAGCAAAACCTGCCCAATGAAAAATAATACCTCGCACACCTGAAATTTCAGTTATACCCATGCTGGTAAGGGCCAGTTGTGCTTGATATCCAGTGTTGTAGAGCGCCATCAAAATACATGGGAGAAGCGCCATGGCGACAGTGATCATCAGTCGTTTAAGATCTATTCCATCACGTGCATGAACAGTTCCTTTGGCAACCTCACCGGGGGTAAATAAGAAAGTGTCAACGGCCTCGTAAACAGGGTAGAGCTTTTCTAGTTTTCCACCTTTGACGAAATGATGATGTTGAGCATCTAATAATGTGCGAAGCTTTTTCATCATCCTTCTTTCTCTATTTGTTGCAGGTTTGCACGTAACAGAGGTCCAAAGTCTACTTTGCCTGGGGCAACAAAAGTAAGGAGCGCAATGTCCTCTTCAATGAGTTCTAAACATCCTAAATCTTGGGCAGAGTCTGTATCTTTAGCAACCAATGAACGTAAAAGTTGTGTAGGTAAAATATCAAGGGGCATGACTTTTTCAAAACTTCCTACGGGAACCATGGCACGAAGTGAGCCGTGTGTAGTACTGGTAAAATCAAATTTTTTGTTTGGAAATAGTTTTGATACAAAAACATTCTTAACAGAAAATCGGTCCAATCCCGGTGAATGCCAACCCATAAAAATACGATCATGGTCTTCACGTATCAATGTTACTTGATTTTGGTATTTACCGAGAAAGTCAAAAGATCCTTTTGCAATATGTCCGTGAAAAATTGAGCCGCTTATGACTCGTGTATCTTTTTTTACAAAGTCGTGTGTTATTTCTGAAATACATGCTCCCACAGGACAAGTAACAATAGATGCTTTTTTTGCATGAGGACCTGCAACGCTGATCATTCTTTCATTGAGAATTGTTCCAGTACAAATTAAATGACCAAGTGCAATGACATCCTGATAGCCAACGTGCCAGACATATTTTTGAGCATGAACAGGGTCAATCATATGAATATGAGTGCCAGCAAGTCCAGCAGGGTGAGGACCATCAAAAGTTGCACGATGAATTTGTGGATGCGTGGGTGTGTGAATGCTTGTTTGCGCATCAAGGCAAACGTAAACAGGTCCACAATCTAAAGCCGCCAGTGCTAAGAGGCCTTTTTCAAATTCGTTTTCTTTTTTCCCGACCATAATACTTGGTTGTGGTGCAAAAGGATTGGTGTCTATTGCTGTTACAAAAATAGAATAGGGTTTGCCCTTTACATTTGCAACTTTTCCGTAGGGGCGTTGACGTAAGCTTGTCCACCAACCGCTTTCAATGAAAAGAGATCGAAGTGTTTGGGGTGAATAATTTGATAATTGATCGCCGAGATAAGATGAGAATGAATGATGTTGAACATTTGAACTTTGTTCTAGGACAATGGATTCAAAAACTCTTTTTTCACCACGATTGATTTCTATAACTTTTCCTGTGGATGGGGATGTAAAAACTAGACCTTGATTTTTTTTGCATGCAAATAGCGTTTGACCCGTTTTTACGAAGTCACCAACTTCTACTTGCATAGTAGGTTTCATGTCAACATAGTCAGAACCTAGAATTGCCACTTTGGACGTTTGAATATGATGAGAAAAAGTTTGTGGAACCTCACCAGTGATGTTGAGAGAAAGCCCTTTTTTAATAACAAAATCCATCGGTTGTATTCATCTTTTGTACGTTTATATCTGTGCTTGCCTTATCAAGTTTTTGTAGATGTTTCAAAAGAAACTTCGGATCAAAGCACTTACAAAACTATCTGTCTGACATCGGAATGTATGACAGTTTTCTGTCTCCATCATACAACTGTGAAGGACGAAACAGTTTGTTGTCTTCCATTTGTTCAAGCCAATGTGCACACCAGCCAGATGTTCTAGACGCAGCAAAAATTGGGGTAAAGAGATCTGTTTCAAACCCTAAGATTCGGTACACAAGACCTGAGAAGAAATCGACGTTTGGGTAAATGCCCTTTGCTGAAAGCTTTTCACCTGTGATTTTTTCTAGTTCAAGTGCAATATCTAAAAGTGTATTGTCTGTCTGTTTCGCAAACAATTCACGTGCAATATCTTGAAGAACGAAAGATCGAGGATCTTTTGTTTTGTAAACACGGTGGCCAATACCCATAATTTTTTCTTTTTTCGCAATTTTTTCTTCAACAAATGGTCGCACGAATTCAACTTTTCCAATTGCTTCAAGCATTTGTAATACACGTTCATTGGCTCCACCATGAAGCGGGCCATACAATGTGCCAACGCCAGAAGAGCAAGAAACGTAAGGGTTGTTGCGGGTAGACGCTGTTACACGTGTACTGAATGTTGATGCATTTAGAGAATGCTCTGCATGAAGAATGAGACAGATGTCAAAAATTCTTGTTTCAAGTTCTGTGGGTCTTTTGTCATTGAGCATGTACAAAAAGTTTGCTGCATGTGAGAGATCTTCATTGGGTGCAACAGGCTCTAAATTTTGACGATATCGATCAAAGGCTGCGATGATTGTTGGTGTTTTTGCAATCACATTAATGATGGATTGGTAGTTTTTCTTTTCATCACGTAAGTCAACGTGCGTATCAAACAAGCCTAGTGCTGAGATTACTGACTGTAACATCACCATGGGGTGACCTGTTTTGGGAAGAGAGGTAATCAGTGAAAGTACTTCTGTGCTGAGTGAACGAGCTTTTTTAAGATCTTTCTCAAAGGTTTTAAGTTCGGAAGAGTTAGGTAATTTTGCAAAAAGTAGAAGATAGCTTACTTCTTCAAAGGTAGAGTGTTTGCAAAGGTCTTCAATGGGGTATCCTCTATATTCTAAAATTCCTTCCACACCATTGATGAAGCAAATTTTAGAATGGCAAGCAGGTACACCTTCCATTCCAGGACGATAAAGTTGTTCTTTTGTTAGTTCGGTCATTTTTCGATGCCCCTTGTAGCGCATTGACAAAAATCTTCAAGCAAATTCGTACAAACATGGCATCGTGCGTTGGCTGTAAGTATGCCTTATAAAAGAGTTTTAAAGTTGTTACGCAAGTTTTGTCCAAGTCTTAAAAATAAATTACAATGGACTCTTTCATGAAAAAATCACTAAAACAGTTTGAGGCCTATCTCCGCAGCATTTTTTCTGTGGATGTTCGATCCTTGGCCTTGTTTCGTATTACGCTTGGGCTGATTCTCTTGATTGATTTGGTGGATCGCTTGCGCTTTATGCGAGTGTTTTACACGGATGAGGGTGCTGTACCGAGGCATGTAGTACTTGAGTATTTCCAAGGTAAATACCTGTTTTCTATATTTTTTTTAACAGGCGATGAGTTCACCCTAGGCGTACTCTTTGCCATGAACATTCTTCTTTGTATAGGGCTGATTTTAGGGTTTCGAACGCGACTTATGACAGTTCTATGTTGGATTTTTTCTGTTTCCATAACCAACCGAGCTTCTGTGATTACCTATGGGGGTGATGTGGTGCTCCGTATGATTTTGTTTTGGTCTATGTTTGTGCCTCTTGGACTAACCTACTCTGTTGACGCGGCACTTTCGAGCCAAAAATACAAAGTGCAAAAGTATTTTAGCTCTGGAACGTTTGGATTGATGATTCAATTTTTGTTTGTGTATATGTTTGCAGCTTTGTACAAGCACGATCCAGTTTGGATTCCAGAAGGCACTGCCATAGCCTATACCTTAGAGCTAGACCAGTTTGCTACGCACCTTGGTATCTGGTTACGTCAATTTCCAATTGTGCTTAAAGCATTAACTTTTGGCACACTGGCCATTGAGCTGTTTGGGCCGTTTTTATTGCTGTCACCGATGGTAAAAGAAAAAGGGCGGCTGCTGATCATCATGTCTTTTGTAGGAATGCATCTGGGCATTTTTGCATTGATGAATGTTGGGCTTTTTTCTTGGATGTGCATTGCAGTCTGGCCTTTGTTTCTGCCCAGCCTTTTTTGGGATTTTTGGAAAAAACGAAGCAAAAAAACATGGGGTGAAGGATTTGTACTTTACTTTGATCAAAATTGTGGCTTTTGCCAAAAAGCCATGCGGATCATTCATATTTTTTCTGGTTTAAGCAGTGCAAAAGTGGAACCTGCACAAAGTCATCCACAAATCTTTGAAAAAATGGAAAAGGAAAATTCATGGGTAGTCCAGACCCCATTTGGACAATTCACCAAATACAAGGCATTCTTGCAAATCGTTCAAGCAAGCCCAATTTTTTGCATTTTCTTACCCTTGCTTCAAAGTAAACCAATCGCTTTTATGGGAGAAAAAATCTATCACTGGGTAAGCAACAATCGAAAAACTGCAAGTCTATTGACAAAACCATTGTCTTATCGAGATCACATAAGCCCAACACCAAAGGCGCAACCTTGGGTTGTGGCAGTACTTTTTATTTATGTTTTGTTGTACAACCTAGGGGGCATTGATTGGCAATCTCCTTGGTTAGAAAAGCATATTCGACAACCTGAATTTTTTTGGCCTGTTTCAAATTTTCTTAGGCTGGATCAGAACTGGGGGATGTTTGCCCCTAAGCCCTCTACACAAGATGGCTGGTATATTATTCATGCTAGAACCAAAGATGGACGGGATGTGAATCTTTGGACAACCGATATATTTCATCCGTATGAACAACCAAAGTATGTCGCCGGAACATTCATTATGCACAGATGGAATAAATATTTATCCAATTTACTTTCTAACAATCACCAAAAGTATCTTGAATATTTCGCCAAGTATTTATGTCGTAGCAATAATCAAAAAAGAGAAGGGGATGATCAAATTGATATTCTCAAAATCAAATTTATTGAGGAGCAAACATCTATTTCAAAACCCTATGAGCGATTTGAGCGATTGATGTGGGTTCATTATTGTTTTGGAAAGCCTGAACCATTGAATCTTGATTTTCAAATTAATGGGTAAGAATTAATCTTTAAGGTCTTGTATGATGGGTGTGATGTGATGGTTCATGCCGTCGGTTTCAATTCGACTGATAAAAAGAGAACAACCATCATCAGCAGTTCTCACATTGTATGCAGGGCTTGCTGAACAGTCATCATCTGCGAGGTCAAATAGTGCTGTAATGTCGATGGATCGCTCTGGCGTGCTGCCACTGCCTGTGACACCGTAGGATCCAAATACAAACTCAGGCCCTGAAAAATCAATTTCATTAAATGGTGATGTGCTTGTCCAAAGCGCTTCCTTGCGACTGTTGTCGATATCTGCCAAAAGAGGTGTTCGATTGCCACTTACAAGGTAGCTACTTAGGCGAATGCTGAAATCAACTGCATTGATCACTTCAGTATCATAATATATTATTTCATGTTGCGTGATATCACGAAGAGCTTGTGGTGCTTCTGCCATGCGAGATTTTTGAATGTATTTTTGAAACGAAGGGACAGCAATTGCTGCCAAAATACCAATAATGGCAACAACAATCATTAGCTCAACCAGAGAAAAGGCCTTTTTGGTTAGAACCACCTCTATACTGTATCGAACATATGCTTCAAAATCCAGTGTAATCACCTATAGGATTTTATACTGAGGTCCACCGCCTCCCTCGGGCGGTGTCCATAAAATATTGTCTTTGGGGCAGTTGATATCACAGGTTTGGCAATGGACACAGTTGGTGAAATTGACTTGCAGGTGGTGGTTGCCTTCTTTTTCAATCATTTCGTATACGCCCGCTGGACAAAATCGATTACAAGGGGAACGAAACTCATCCACACATGTGTCATAGCATACCTTGGTATCATGAATTTTTAAGTGAGAGACTTGGTCTTCCTCATGAATCGTGCCTGCATTGTAAACTGAGCTTAACTTATCAACAGATGTTGCGTGTTTGGTTTTTTCGGGAAGAGGTGCTTGCGTGCTTCCGTATTTTTCTTGCACCTTTTGGTAAGATTCCCTGTCAATATGTTCGATTCGCATTGGATCTACAATGCCTCGACCATTGGTAATCATTTGCGCACCAATGTGAAAAAATGCCTTCGGTATGCCTTGAGAGAGCGCTTGGTGAAAGTTACGTGATCGAAACAAGTCTTTGCCTTCGCGACTTGTAAGAAAGTTTGTTTGATACTTTTTTAGATTTTCATGTGTAAAGCTTTCGCCCTTTGCAAAAACATCACAAAGCACTTTACCCGCCTCAATACCCGAACGCATACCTACATGAACTCCTTTTAAGCGTGCAATGTCCAGAAGTTGTCCAGACTCTCCAACAATAAGGCCTCCATCAAACGTAAGCTGAGGCATTGAGTAATATCCGCCAGCTGAAATCGCTTTTGCGCCATAGGCAACTTGCTTTCCACCTTCAATCAAAGACGCGATCATTGGGTGTTTTTTGAGCTTTTGTAATTCCTCATAGGGTTCCAAAAATGGATCCTTGTAATCTAGGCCAACCACAAGTCCTAGCACCAGAAGATTGTCTTTCATGCCATACACAAATGATCCACCAACTGTTTTTGAATCTAGCGGATATCCCATAGTATGAATCACCATGCCGGGCTGGATACGACCAGTAGGGCATTCCCAGACTTCTTTAACACCGGTTTCAAACACTTGCGGGTTCATGCCAGAAAGACCTAGCTTAGGTATCAACTGTTTGGTCAGATATCCGCGCACACCCTCACCAAAAATAGTACACTTTGCATGAATATCCATGCCTTGTTCATAATTGGCTTTGTGGTTGCCTTTCGCATCAATGCCTTTGTCTCCAGTTCGAACACCCATGACTCTTTGTCCGTCATATAAAACTTCAACACCTGCAAACCCCGGAAAAATTTCGATACCTATTTCCATTGCTTCATTTCCAAGCCAAGAAGTGAACTTAGAAAGCGATGAAACATAGTTACCTTGATTGTGAAATTGAGGCGGTAAAATTGGAAAACGAATGCTTTTATTTTCAGTAAGAAAGTAAACCGCTTCTTTTGTTACTGGAGACTCAAAGGGACAGCCTTTTTCCATATAGTCTGGAATAATTTCGGATAGAGGACTTGGGTCAATGACTGCACCAGAGATCTGGTGCCCACCAATTTCTGAGGCTTTCTCAATGACCACAATCATTGGTTCCTCAATGGTATTTGAGGATGTCTCTTGTAGTTTTTGGATCTGTTTTTTGAGTGTGATCGCGCTGGCAAGGTTGGCAGGGCCAGCACCTACAAACAAAAAGTCTACTTCTAGTATTTCTCTTTCACTCATGATAACTTTTGTAATTCAATTTTTTTAACAAGACAAGTAGAACAAATGGATTTAACTAAAGATAAAACAAAGAAGGCAATGATTTGCCTAAATGGCGAGCCGCCCTCTAAAAATATGATTGAAAAGCATATGGAAAATGTTGATACCATTATTGCAGCGGATGGAGGTGTGAATTGGTTAATGGATTACAGTATTTATCCTGATTTGGTGATCGGCGATCTAGATTCAGCAAAACAAGAACATCTTCGGAAGGTGCCATATATTCATATTAAAGATCAAAATTCTACGGATTTAGAAAAAGCACTTCACCATGTGATTGATTTTGGGGTTACACATGTTGATTTATTAGGAATCGAAGCAGGGCGAGTGGACCATTTTTTATCAAACTTTTTTTTACTACTACCATTTACAGAAAAATTAAAGCTTAGGGTATTTGGTGATGGATGGATCGGCGTATTTTTAGAAAATAAAAGTGTTTTTAAAATTCGTGAAAATGTAACAGTAAGTTTAATACCGTTTTCTCCATGCACCGGCGTCTCGCTGGAAGGTTTTGAGTTTCCACTTAAGAACCAAGACCTTAAATTAGGGCAGGTTGGCGTAAGTAACGTTAGCAAAAAAAATAACGTTTCCATTGAGGTAAAAGAAGGTAAGCTCTTAGGAATATTTTATGATTTAAACCTACAGTTGTTGGAAGAAGATGCACTACAATAAGTTTGATTTTCATTGGTTGGATTATTTTGTGATATCACTTTTTTTTGTCACATTGGTTCATCTAACCATACGCTATTCTAAAAATAAACTTCCACTGTCAGAATATTTGTTGGCCGGAAGACGCTTAACATTACCTGTATTTGTTCTTACAATGTTTTCAACTTGGTATGGTGGTATTTTGGGTGTTGGTGAATTTGGATACAAATATGGTATTTCAAGTTGGATTTTACAAGGTGTGCCATATTACTTTTTTGCGATTCTATTTGCCTTTATTTTTGCAGCCAAAGCGCGAAAGATGGAGGTCGCTAGCATTTCTGAACATATTCTACAAGTCTATGGCCCATATGCTTCCAGAACCAGCGCGCTTTTTACGATGATTTTGTCTTCTCCAGCGCCCTATATATTGATGATTGCTGTCTTGGTTAAATTGATGATCGGAATGTCGCTATTAAGTGCTCTTATCATCAGTACGATTTTTTCAATCGGCTATTTATTTCGAGGTGGCTTTGTTGCTGATCGCAACACAGATATCATCTTTAGTATTCTCATGTTTTTTGGATTTATGATGTTTGTGGTCTTTTTATTTGCAAAATACGGGTCACTTTCAACGTTGATGATCAATGTACCCAAATCTCATCTGACATGGCATGGAGGTAACGAGCCGCAATTTATTGTGATGTGGTTTTTGATTGCACTTTGGACGTGGGTTGATCCATCATTTTATCAACGTTGCTACGCTGCAAAAGATGCTAACGTTGCTAGGAAGGGAATTCTGTGGTCGGTACTTTTTTGGTTTCTGTTTGATTGCATGACAATGATCTGTGCGTTGTATGCAAAAGCCGTGTTGCTTGTTTTGCCTGATCCAATGCTTGCATATCCGGTTCTTGCTGAAATGACATTTCCCCCATTTTTTAAAGGATTGTTTTTTGTTTGTTTGCTTGCAACCATTCTTTCAACGCTGAACAGTCAGTTTTTCGTATCTGCGATAGCTGTAGGTCGTGATTTCTTCCATAGTTTGTTTCCAAATCGTATTTCGGAAGATCGAAGTATTCAGATCAGTCTTTTGCTGATTGGTGTTTTGTCCATTTTCATGGCATTGTGGATACCATCAGTGATTAAGCTTTGGTACACCATAGGAACCATTATTATTCCCGGTTTGTTATTGCCTATGGTGACATCGTTTTTCCCAAAATCACAAACTTCTCCCCAATGGATGCTTGCTAGTATGCTTTTAGGTTTTGGAGTTTCATTTGTTTGCCTTTGTATCGGCTGGTCAGGTGGTTTAGGAATTTATGATGCATTTCCTCTGGGTATAGAACCCATTTTTCCGGGGCTTGCAGTTTCTATTTTTGTTTGGATGATGGGACTTTTAGCCAAGAAGGCATAAGTTTAACAATGCGATTGAATTTGATATAGGACATCTGGCGTGAGTAAAGTAAACGGTACAACACCTTCGGTGATTGAAGCATTTTTTGATGATTTTCCTAAAGGGGGAAAATTATTGATTGTTGCGCATAATCATCCTGATCCGGATACGATTGCGAGTGCAGCCGCACTTCGAGAAATTGCAAAAGTTTTAGGAAAAGCCAAAACAACGATTGCTTACGGTGGAATGATTGGGCGTGCAGAAAATGCGAATATGGTGAAGTACTTAAAACTCCATTTGACACCAATTGAACGTGTTGATTTTTCAAAATATGATCGGATTGCCATGGTGGATACTCAGCCCATGACAGGTAATAACGACTTGCCTCAAAAATACGTGCCGCACCTTGTGATTGATCATCATCCTAAATCTAAGGAAGCACACAAGGTTCCATATTTGGATATTCGAACGGAATATGGAGCTACCGCATCTATACTAACAGAGTATATGTTTGCCTATGATTTACCAGTTGATAAAAATCTAGCTACAGCACTTTTATATGCAATTAAATCTGAAACGCAGGACTTGGGGAGAGAGACTTTTGATGTAGATGTTGATTGCTATCGTCAGCTTTTTCCTCTTGCCAATAAAAAACTTTTATCCAAAATTATTCATGCACGTGTTTCAAGGTCCTACTTTAAAAGACTTCTTGAAGGTATTCGAAACGCTAAACTTTTTGGCAACGCAATTGTTACACGATTAAAAACAATCGAGACACCTGATATTGTTCCCGAAATGGCAGATCTTTTACTGAAGATGGAAGATGTTGCATGGGTTCTAACAATGGGGCTTTTTGAAGATTGTCTGTATTTATCAATTCGTACGACAAATACACGCAAAGATGCAGGTAAAATTATGAAGAGACTCGTTCGTAACAAAGGTAAGGGCGGTGGGCATATGCAAATCGCTGGCGGGAAAATTCCTGTACCCAATAAAGAACCATGGGAAGTTCAAGAGTTGAAAGATTATCTTGAAGCAAAATTTTTAAAGAGCATCAGTAAGGAAAAAGAGGGTCAACAAGACTTGGTTCCAAAAGAAATCCAATGAACCTTTTGCAAAAACTACAAAATCATATTCAAGGTTTTGTACGTTCAGATTCGTCGACACTTCAGAATTTTTCTAGAGATGAATCCATATTTACACTTACTCCACAAGTTGTCGTATCACCAAGCTCAGTTCAAGATATTGTCACTGTTGTTCAAATAGCAAATGATTTTGATGCTTCAGTAGTTTTAAGAGGTGGGGGAAGCGGTACGACAGGAGCTTCGTTGGGTGATCAAATCGTAATTGATTTTCGCACTCACATGAATCGTATACTCGATGTACAAAAAGATCATGCATGGGTAGAGCCGGGTGTTTTTTTAGGAGAACTGAATGAAAAAGTTTCTTGTCATGGGCAAGTGTTTGGACCTGATCCTGGAAGTCAGGCGTATGCATGTATTGGTGGTGTCGTTGGAAATAATGCATCTGGGCCCCATGCGCTACAGTATGGTATGACTCGTGACCACGTACTAGATATTGATTGTGTCAGTGCAGATGGGAAAAAGCGATCATCAAAGGCGATGCTAATTGATTATGCGCAAATGGTTCAGTCCATCAAAAGTAAACAAGATATCATAAAAAAAACTTCAATTGGTGTGAGCAAAAATTCAAGCGGCTGGTATCTAGATACTTTTATTTCAGATCAACCTGACTTTGCAAAGCTATTAACGGGAAGTCAGGGCGAGTTGGCAATATTTGAAAAAATTCATTTGAAACTTGTTGATAAACCTTCAGTCAAGTCTTTTGCATTGTATACATTTAAAAATAAAATTCAAGCGGCTGAATTTGTACCAGAGATACTTTCTATGAACCCTGCATGTGTTGAATTGATTGATGAAACTATTTCTACTTCAATCTATGAATACGATGAAAAACTTTGCACAAGTGTGGGGATTGAAAATTATCAGGTTAGTCTTTGGGTTGAATGGCTGGATATTCAACCACAAACATCTGAAATGATATTTTATACAAACGATCTTGTACTGATACAAAAAATATGGAACTTGAGATCTTGTGCTTCTAAAATTATTCATAACAAAGCAATACATAAGAAACCACTACGATGTATAGAAGATGCATGTGTTCCAGTGGATAGGCTTCCACTGTATATAAAAAATATTGAATCACTATTTCAAGAACATGGAATTGAGGCGTCGGTTTTTGGACATATTGGCAATGGTCATCTGCATATCAATCCTTGGATCGATGTAAGAGAGCCATTTGTAGAAAAAAAGGTATACCAGTTGATGGATGATTTTTACAAAATCGTTTTGTCACACCATGGAACAATTTCAGGTGAACACGGAGATGGGTTCCTTCGAAAAAAATACCTACAGGACCAATGGAGAGATCGTTGTGAACTTTTTACACTTGTTAAAAATACGATGGATCCCAATCTGAGATTCGGATCACGTAAAGATCTCCTTTTTGTATATGCGTAGAAAATACGCAAAATGTGTGCAAAAAATAAGCAGTTAAATAAGTGTATCCTATTGAAATTACAATTAAATAATATGGCATGGTGTTTGCTTTATATGAATGTATGAATCAAATGTTGCAAACAAAGCTTCTCCTTGCCATGGCATTTTTAATGATTGGTTGTGGTGGAAGTAGCAAAGGAACTTCAGGTAAAGAGTATGAATTGTCAGGTATTCATGCAAATGTTTCGTTAAGTCAAACTGGTACAATGGAGGCATATGAAGAAGTAGGGCAATTCACACTTACTGTTTCAATTGAAGAACCTCTTGCTGTGGACTTACCTGTAGACCTTACTATCACGGATGGAACAACACAAGGTGATGCAGATTTTTCTGTTGTTTCAACTGTTGTTATTGAAGCTGGTCAAACTACAAAGGATTTTGATGTAGTGCTTGTGGATGACATGCTTAAAGAGGCTGATGAGCAATTTGAAATAGCCATTGAAAATAATGAAAACGTTACATCCAGTGACATGTTACAAATATCGATTCTTCCTTCAGACAAACTTTTTATTTTTGGTTCATATAATTCTTATAATGGTAATTTGGGTGGTCGCGTGGGTGCGGATACGAAATGTGCTCAGGGAATGCCATTGGGATCAAACTATAGCTATCATGCAATTTTATCTGTTTCTGCGGCAGATAGTGTTGTTAATGCGCCGACCAATTTTGGCTTTGCGTATGATTATCCTGTTCAAGATGTTAGCGGCAATGTCATTTGGGTTAACTGGGCCTTTTTGACAGGCGCTGCACCTTTGCTAGATCCAACGCAGGTCGATACAGGTGTACCATTGGGTTATTTCTGGACTGGAACAGAAGATATGACATATGCAGCATCTGCAGCGACATGTGCTTCATTTACTAGTACAACAGCCGGTGGAGGTTCTGCTGGTTCTATTCAAAGTGATAGAATTCATTTTTGGGAAGTATCTGGGCTTTGTGATGCACCCAAACAGCTTCTTTGTTTAGGTATACAGAATTAAAATTTTTTATTTTGAAATAAGTTCAAAGTACTTTACGTACGATTTGATTCCACCTTCGATTTGTCTCCACTGAAAAGACTCATTCGGTCCGTGATAGCTATCCTCGGGTAAACTCAGTCCCATAAAATATACTGGAACTTCCAATGTCTCTGACATGGGGACGATTGCACCGATCGATCCACCTTCGGCAGCAAAAACAGGCTTTTTCCCAAATCCAAAGTCTATGGCTTGTTTGATTTTTTCATTTTCAATTGTGTTTGTTGTTGCTTTAAACGGTTTAAGAATACCGTGATCCATTTCAATTACTGCATCAGAACAGTAGTTAAGAATATGTTTTTTTGCGAGTTCAAATGCTTTTGTTGGATCTTGTCCTGGAACCAAACGCATACTAACTTTTGCAGTAGCAGTATTGGGAATAACTGTTTTGTTGCCGGGACCTGTATAGCCGCCAACAATACCATGCACTTCAAAGGTCGGTTTTGCCCAAATTGCAGCAGTAATGTCACGCACATTATCAAAACGAAGTTTTTGTATTTTGTGTGCTTCCTTAAAGTAGGCAATGGAAAAACCAGATTTTTCAAATTCATCTAATAATTCTTTGCTTGGAGCATTGTAAGTCTGATCAAGATCTTTGATTTTAATTGAACCCGTTACAGGATCTACACAATGTTCAATGATGCCAGCAAGCTCCATGATTGGGTTTCGAGCAGCTCCACCGCAAAGTCCTGAATGTAGGTCTTTGCCTCCTGTTGTAACTGTAATTTCAAAGGCAATGAGCCCTCGCATACTAATTGTCATGGCTGGTTGTTCAGGTGTAAGCCAAACAGTATCTGATACGATAATTGAGTTTGCTTTTGTTAACGGCTTTATTTGATCAAGTGCTTCTTGAAAATTTGGAGAACCAATTTCTTCTTCTAGTTCCCAGATGAATTCAATATTGGTTTGAATTTGTAATTTTTTGGCGATTTGTGCCGCCCATAAAGCTGTCATAGCAGGGCCTTTGTCATCTGTTGTTCCTCTTGCATAAAACTTGTTGTCCTCTTGCGTGAACACAAAGGGATCACGATTCCAACCATTCTGGCCTTTTTCAGCAGGTTGAACATCTAAGTGATTATAAATACAAATGGTTGGGCTTAATGGGTTGTTTTCGATGCGTCCCCATACAACTGGGTTTCCTTTTGTCGTGAATATTTTTGATGTGCCGCCGATTTTTTCAATAAATGTAGCAGCCAGTCTAGCTGTTTTTTCAATGTCAGGTTTGTGTACTGGTTGTGAGCTAACAGAGGGGAGCTCAACAATGGCTTTATAGTCTTTAATCCAATGATTCTTATTATCTTGAATAAGTTGTTGTATTTGATTCTCAGTGATCATGCCGATTCTTATAGCATGCTAGAAGAGTTTTGCCTAAAGGAAGAATATATGTGATATAGACAATCACATGGATCAGTTTTCACTATTTGACGCCCCAAAAAAAACACAAGATGTAGAGCCGAATATTGTTTATTTTGACTTGGAGACCATACGAAGTGCAGATGAAGTAGGAGGGTGGGGCAATATTAAAGGCATGGGTATGGCGTGTGGTGTTTGCTACTCTACCAAAGATAAAACATATCATGTTTATGAAGAAAAAGACGTTGTTGAGTTAATTAATTTACTCAAAAGCGCTGATTTGGTTGTTGGTTTTAATCACGTACGATTTGATTATGAAGTTTTGCGTGGATACAGTTCCTTTGATTTTTCTAAATTGATTAATTTTGATATTTTGATCGATCTAAAAAACAGATTAGGGCATCGCGTGCGGCTAGATTCTGTCGCAAAATCCACACTGGGTATTTCAAAATCAGCGGACGGATTACAATCACTGAAGTGGGTCAAAGAAGGAAAAATGGATCTTGTGATTGAATACTGTAAGCAAGATGTAAAAGTTACAAAGGAAGTTTTTGAGTTTGGCCAGAACAATCAATTTGTAAACATCGATCAGTATGGGGCTGCAAAAAAAGTTCCAGTTTTATGGGATATCAAAAAACTACTTACGCAAAATCAAGATAGGAATTTGTGAGCTTATCCTATTGGTTGTTGCTTATCGCGGCGCAAACAATCTGGGCATGCTCGTACACAGCGATGAAGATTGGATTGGAATATCTTCCTTATTCACTTGTTATTTTTATTCGGTATGGGTTGGTTGCTGGAATTTTTACAGTGTACTGGTGTTTTCGTGGATTCCCCAAAGTTTCAAAGAAGTTATTGTGGATCAGTGCAATTGTTGGTTTTTGTAATTTTTATGGATCTCAGTTTTTTCAACTTCAAGGCCTACGATATACACAGGCAATTGATGTTTCGATTCTTATTTTATTTGAACCGATGCTTACCGTGCTTATGGCTTTTTTTATTTTGCATGAAAGAATTTCAAAAAACCTCTGGATTGTTTTGGGCATTGCGATGGTTGGCTTCTTTCTTATATCGGACATTCGATTGGGGACTCAAAGTGATGCATGGTCTTCGTTGCGGCTTTTTGGAAACATGTTGTTTCTATTCGCATTGGTTTTTGAAGCGATCTGTTCTGTTTTTGGCAAGGTGATTACCAAAGAACTTCATGCAATAGATGCAATGGGAATGCTCATGAGCTTTGGTGGTATTGGTGCTTTTGTCATCCATGCGCCCTTGATTTTGCAATATGACTATACAAGCATTCCATTGCGTGCTTGGGGAGCACTTCTTTTTCTAACTTTAGGATGTTCGGTTTTTGCCTACACTGCGTGGTATTATGCGATTTCCAAGGTACGAGTGCAGTACGTTGCTCTGTCACTTTTTTTGCAACCCATCGTGGGGTCGCTGGTCGGTTTTTTGATTCTTGATGAAAAGCTTACAATTAAAACACTTTCTGGGGCGATTATTATTTCGGGTGGACTTCTTTGGTGGCAAACCAGAAGAAAGGCCATGCTCCATGAAGCCGAACCTCGTACGTAGAAGTCCGATTGATATTGATGAATGATGTCAATTTGTTACAATGCTCCTTGAAAAAACAGGCACATCCATGAGTCAAGAAAGAAGAACAGCCAAAAGGTACGATTATGATCAAGCCGTGATCATACTTTTTCACGGGCAAAAACTAAAAGCCGTCCTTCGTTCGATCAGCCAAAGAGGTATTTTTTTTGAATTTGACCAAGAGCTAAAAAATGAAGAAATTATTCATTTGGGATGGAAAGATGATCGGGTGGGGTATATCAAAGGTGCATTTGCAACCACGCTTAAGAAATCAACACCCGACCTTTCAAAATGGTTTTACCATGCGAGATTTTATAAGCTAGATGAAGATTCTAAAAAAAATACGATCAAACTTCTTAATTTTCTAAACCAGCCGCAGGTATTGCCCAAAAATTTGTCGCTCGTAAGTATCCAAAAAGTTTTCACACTTGATCAAAAAATATTTTCTGTATTTCAGGAGGATGCACCGGCGATCCCACAGGAAGCATTGGAAATATTGCACGAAATTCCACAAGAGGAGATGAAAATTCACTTGTCGCCCAATAATGACTTTGAAAGATCCTTTCAAAGGCTGCAGGTATACTATATTCAAGCATATATTTTATACCAATTTCTTATCGCTCAGGCCTCCATGGATGCGGATGATTTGGAATATTGTTTAGAATATACGCTTTATCTCATGAATGAAATTGCGGCTCTTGAGCAAACTTCTGGCTTTGCCGGCCCTACCAATTCTAAGAAAGAGGAATCGCCTGAAATTGAAGCTTCTAAGGAATTATTAAATCGGCCCATGATCATTTTAAGTAATAAAACATATGAGTGTCTCTCACTTTATCGCGATTATTGTGAAAGTAAAAAGTGGAATGAGATTCTTGTAAAAAATGAAGATACGGATGTAGGTATTCTTCAGTCTAAATCTCTTGAGATTGTGTCAGTATTTCAAAATAAATATGAAATTTCATATGACGAAAACTCCTATGGAGAGGCAGTTCTTGCACGAACAATGCAAGAAAAGGAAAAGCCTGTTGAAAAAGCAATAAAACCTGAAGAAATTCAGTTTCATAAGATTCCTTCTATTCAATTTAAATGGATTTTCATACCTGTTGCTTCAGTACTCTTAATTTTTCAAATATTTTCAATTTTTGGAGGCCCTAAAAATAGAATCAAGGATTACAAAGAGCAATTGCGATATAACATTGGTGTGCAAAAAGTGATTAAACAAGGCTCAAATCTTCTTGTATACTTTGAGCCAGCTGAATGGTTAACGCTAGGGGTCAATGATGTTGATAAGGTAAAATCAAGGTCTTTGGAGTTTTTACAAGAGCATAAGACTGTTCAAGCGATATTTGTATTTTCGACAAAAGACAAAGCAGAATTTATAGTGAGTCAGCAAGAAGGGATTGGGCGATGAAAAAATACGATAAACAGTATGGATTTTCGTTAATTGAATTAATGATGGTTGTAATGATATTGCTTATTTTGGCATCGATCACCGTACCCGCTTTTCAAAAGTATATGCGAAGATCTAAAAATGCTGAAGCTTTGATGACATTGAGCACCCTTAATCGATTTCAATTAATTGCCTATACTGAGTATAATCGGTTTAGTCACTGCACTACATCAATTATTCCACCAAGTTCGGTCGCGTTATGGCAAGAGGGAAGTAAGATAAAAGCCGACTTTCCCTGCTCTGATGATCTTGAGTTTCCTCTATCAGATGGGAGTTACGTGCATTTTTTCTATCAAACAACTGCAGGTAAGTACTCTGGAGCAAATACACTTGATCCTTCGATTCCAGCAGCGGACAACAAAGAAACCTCCGAGACGATGCTAAATGTTCTCAATGGTAACTCTGGATCTTGCACGGGAGCAGGAGCAGGTGTTACATCGATGAGTGGTGTTTCTTTGGGGCTAGAGGCTTCACCACCTGCAGGATATGGATATTACGTAGCCAGTGCCATGGCCAATCTAGCTGGAGGAGGTATTGATTTTACCAATGACGGAGGTTGTTCCTTGGTTTTTCAAGTTGTTGAAGTTGATCCAACCGTATCAGAAGGTTTTTTAATTGGCCCTGCAATCGTATATGCATTTCAAGATTAGTTTTTCTTTTTCAAACACTTGAAGATGTGATTTACTTTTAAAAAGACCAACATTATCAAGAGTTTATTCGTGATTTTGAAAAAAATACATTGGATGTTCATAATTTGTATCTGTTTTGCACTTTTGCAAAAGACTGGATTGGCATTAGAAAAATCCCCATACGCACTTTCCCAAGAAAAGCTTTTTACTATTGAAAGACAGTTTGGTGCTCCCTATCCAGAATTGAGATTGTCAGATCAACATTTGTTTACGGATGCGTATGCACAAGGTGGTGATTTATTTCAGCAGTTTATACGATTTTTATTTCCAATTTCAGGTCGTGAAAAGCGTACACCATTTCTATCCGCTCCCTACTGGGGTGTAAAAAAGCCAAGGTTCAAAAAATTTGAATGGGAAAGGTTTGAATCTGATCACTATGATTTTTATACCTATCCTGAAGGACAACAAAGTCTTCAGCAAGTCATACGTTTTTTTGAAGAAGAGTATGAAAGAAACAATCGAATCTTCGGCGTCCAGAACCGTTTCGAAAAAAAAATACCTATTGTTTTTTATCAATCTCGTCGTGATTTCGAACAAAGTTCAATTGTTGATGGACCCATTCCAGAGGGGCTTGGTGGATTAACAGAAATATTTGGATGGAAACGAGTAACTTTTCCTTTTGAAGGGGAGAATGAAAAGTTTGAGCATGTTACAAAGCATGAAGCTACACACATTTTTCAAATTGAAAAAGGGTCTCGAAGGCTTCCTCTCTGGTTCATTGAAGGGTCAGCAGAAACAAATTCGATCTATTGGGATGCGGATGCGGAGATGGTTATTCGTGACGCTTATCTTAATGGGTTCTTTTATCCAATTCGTCAGCTATGGCAAATTCAAGGCACATGGCTCATGTATAAAATAGGAAATTATATTTCGAATATGATTTGGGATGAATACGGTGAGGAAGGTTTTTTTAAAATTTTTGATAACGCAAACGTGATGAATTTTGAAGATAATATTGAAGCATCTTTGGGTGTAATGGTATCGCAATTAGAACAAAAAGTTCAGGCTAAGCTTCTTTTAGATTATGGATCTCTTTTAAAACAGCAAGATGTTGTGGATGAATCAGAGTCTGTTCAAGAAAAAAGAATTGTATTGGATAGCTTTAAGAATTTTTATGTTACGGGTGGAAACGTTGGGGCGCAAAATGCACTTTTTTTAACCTATCGCTACGAGCATGACGCTGAAGAAATCAAACTTGTGATGGATCGAGAGTATGAAAATGAATCCCTCGAATCATTTCGCAAAGGTGCAGATATCTCAGATCGACATGTCGTTTATTCAATTAAAAGATCAAAGCAAGATGAACTTCGTGTGCAAGAGTATGATTTTAATAGCGAAAGCAAAAAAATAACATTGGGTCAGCTTAGAAAATATAGATGGAATGAAATTGATAAAATTGAACACCCAGTTTTGACTGGGTCCAATGAAGTTTATTTTATTGGGTATCAACAAGGTTTTTCAAATTTATACAAGGCAAATTTAAAAAAGGGAACATTCAAAAAAATAACAGAAGATAACCGTCACTACGATCATTTGGATTATTGTCCCAAAGATCAGGTTTTTGTTTTTTCACGTGAAGATGAACGTGATTCTTCTGTAATCCACTATCAGAGAAATCTATACATAATGAATAGAAAGGCAGAAATAGATAAGCTTACAAATAATCCAGCGTATGTGCATATTGAGCCGTCTTTCTCGGAATCATGTAATGAAATTCTTTTTGTTTCAGATTGGCCCAGTACCTACAATCTTTTTTCTTACAACCGCAAGACAAAAGAAACACAAGTACTAACCAACGTTAGGGTAGGTGTGAGACATCCTTTTTGGGGACCCGATAATACGATTTATTATAATGCATACAAAGAAATGACACCGACAATGTATCAAACAAGATTTCCAAATCTGAAAGATATAGTGCAAAGGTCTGTTAGAAGCTCTAAAGACTTTTCTGTTCCTTTAAACATTACGCAAAAAAAGAGTGCTGTAAGTGCAAGGCCTGTTCACCAAGATTTAAGTGCTCCAGTACTTGATGGTTTGTATAGCTACAAGTCAAGAAGTATGATTCAGCAAAGTGGCCGGCCGTACTCAGTTGAAGCGTTTTCGCCCATGGATGATCGAATTGTTGTGAGGACTTCAGAAGGTTTACCAGAGAGTGGTTCGGTTCGAGTTAATCGCTTCCCCTACTACTATGAGGTTAAGGGAAATCAAATACAGAGTTTACAGTCCAACATGGTTGCTACAAAAGGTGTATCGGATCCAACACTTTCATGGATAAAGACCAAGCTTCAAGGTCAAGGTGTGGTTGATGCGTGGACCTCTGTAGATGATAAAAAAATATTTGTTGTTGTTAACAATAGATTAGCAAATGACTACAAGGAGTATAAATCATTTAATGAGCTTGGTCTTTATATTTACGATGAAGAAAAAAATCATTTAGATGCTCTTCCTGAAGGGCCTGTGTTTGACCTTGATCAGAACGTACAATGGGTATCCTTTTTAAAAAATGGTTATGTTTTGATTGTTGTTGCTGAGCAGAAGACGGGTCCCTATCGAGTGATCATCTATGATACATCCGAAAGGCAGTATTATGAGATGTCGCAAGATGCAAGCCGATTTACGGTATCAGAAGATAGAAGTAAAATGGTTTGGAAGTCTTCAAATTATATGTTCCTAAATTTTGAAGAACAAAATCCAACACCTAAAAAAATTAAAATTGATGAAGGAAAAATTAAAAGTTTAAGCATATTACACACGGGAAGCATTGGTTTTGTAGCGGTCGATCAGGACTCTATGATTTGGATTGAAATAGATCCAAAAACCATGGCACCTATTCAAACAAAGAAGCAATCCATCAAAGATGAGAAGATTGAAGATTTAATTATTCACCAAAGTGGCTTTGTTGTAGCCAGTACAAAAGGGTTTGCCAAAGATAGTAAATATAACTTATGGGTTTGGGATTTGCATAAGGATAAAACATTTAAGGTGAGACAGAATCAAGCTTTTATTAGCCAACCCATAGCAAGAGGTTCTTTTGTTACGTTTGTAGAAAAATACTTTCAGGCACAACCGAGTCGAGAGTTTATTTTTCATGTGGATAGTCCATTGGAAGTTTTTGAATTTGAGCCTGAAATTAAATCTGTTTTGATTGAGAATAATACTTGGGTTGTAGAGGGGAAGCGCTCTCTTATTGATTATGATTTGAGTAGTAATGAAACATCAATTGTTGCAAAAGATTCTATTGGATTTGATAGTAAGGATGGAAAAATATATTACAGTGAAGAAAGTGGAAGCCATTTTGCAATAAAAGTACATGATACAAAAACTAAACAAAACAGGATAGTTCGAAATGAGGACCGTCATCTAATTAAACCTGTAATGAATCAAGATGACCTTAATTATCTAGCAGGATCAACAAAGGGCTGGGAAGTTCGAAATGAGCAAAATGATAACAGCATAGATCTTCAGACTGTAGACATCATTGAGTTAGAAAAGGTTAAAGATGATCAAGTCTATGCTTATGCCAAAGTAAAACATAAACAAAATGACCGACAACCTCAACATGAAATAAGTGAAGATTATCCTCGAATGTATCTGGCAAGGCCTGCAGGCCGATCTCTTAAACTACAGTCATTGGCTGCAGCTGCAGCTTATGATGGTGATACAGTTCGGCTTTTGGTGAGCGGTTTTGCAGATAATTTATTTGGAGATAAGGGGGTGTTTGTAAACAGTATTTTATTAAGTGACACCAAATTTGCAACAATTGGGTTTACTGATTTATCTCAAGGTTACAGTACATCGTTCTTTTATAATCAACGTCAGAGTATTGATAATTATGGTTTGAATTTTACCAAAGATATAATTATGGATCGCTACCGTCAGATTAGTATGTATAGCGAATTTGAAATTCAAAGTTATGGAAGTGATAGTTCAGCCAGAAATGCGTTTTTATCTCCATCATTTGATGGAAACCGATATTATCTGGCAAAGCTTGGCAGTATTTATGCGTTTGATATTACTGTAAATGATTTACATGGTCCTGTTTCAGGTCAAAGGCTCTATTTTCGATCTGAAGCTGGACTAGATTTAGAAAAGGGAAGAGTTTCAAATTATGATATCAATGGTGATATTCGATTGTATCACCGTATCTTACCAAAGTTTGGCTTTGCTCATCGTTTGGTTGGAGGTACTTCACAAGGGCCTATTCCTAATATCTACCTTCTAGGCGGCAATCCTTCTTTTAGGGGTGTAGGATTTGATGATCTTGAAGGTCAGAACTATTGGGTGTTTAGCGAAGATATGCGTATTCCAGTTTTTGATTTTATTGGAGCTAAACTTTTTGATCCGTTAGACCAAATGCTGGGTTTTTTGACAAGATACTTTGATGTTCGATCAGGAATATATGCAGATGTAGGTGCTGTATGGAATAATGTAGATCCTGCAGATATGAAATATTCAGTAGGATATTTCATCAATATTCCAACAGTTTTTGGTTTGATGATCAGACTTCATGATGGCTTATGGGGGGAAAAGAAGTTTGGGGTTTGGATTGGGACCAATTGGTGATGACTCTATGTTTTTGATCAATCAGCATTTATTCTCTCGCTTCATGGCTCGACCCCTTTGGGGTCTGCGCTTGACTTTCGCTCGTAGAATAAATACTGATTGCAGAGACAAACGTTTTGGGCTTTCGTTTGTCTTTCGTATTTATAAGTAATCGTAAAATGTGTATCAACGATTATGAAGAAAGGACGCTTCGCGATTGTTCAATCAGTATTTCGACCCCTTTGGGGTCTGTGCGCAACGAACGCTCGTAGAATAAATACTGATTGCAGAGACAAACGTTTTGGGCTTTTGTTTGTCTTTCGTATTTATAAGTAATCGTAAAATAAGTATCAACGACTGCGTTTGAAAGATTATGTCAAAAAGAGAAAAAGATTTTTTTTATAAGTTGGCCAAGAAAAAAGGTGTCAACGCAAGGTCTTATTTTAAGCTGGAACAAATACAATCTAAGTATAAAATTTTTAAAGCAGGTCAAAAGGTCTTTGATATTGGCTGCGCGCCGGGTTCATGGCTACAATATGTGTATGAAATTGTAGGTAGTGAAGGTAAGTTTATTGGAGTTGATCTGTCTGGTATGGAGTTGTCCTTTCCTAATTTGGATTTTTATCAGATGGATATATTTGATGTAGATTCAAAGGATTTTTTTCAAAAGTATGGTTGGGTTGATGTTGTTATGAGTGATGTTGCTCCAAAAACGACTGGGCAAAAAATTGTTGATATCGAAAGATCTTACCAACTTTGTAAAAAATCTTTAGATATTGTTCGTGTAATGCTTAAACCTAAAGGCGATTTTGTTTGTAAAATGTATCATGGAGAACGGTTTGATGATTTTCAAGCGTTGATGAAAGAAGTATTTTTTGAAGTAAAAATTTTTAGACCGAAAGCTACTCGAAAAATCAGCCGTGAAATTTTTTGGATTGGTAAAGGTAAAAAGTAAATTAAAAAATTTTTGATTTTATGAACCAAAATTTTTACGCAAGAAAATAACAATGTCATCGGATTCAAGCATGGGTTTTCCATCCACCACAAGACAGGGCACTTGTGTCCTTCCATTAAGTTTGATGAGCTCTTCTCTGAATGTAGGAAACTCTGACGTGTCGCGAAAATCTATGCGATCGGAAATACCGAGTTCATCAATCATTTTCAATACTTTTTGACAAAAAGGGCAAGCTTCGAAATAATAGAGAATCATAGAGATTTTATATCATAAGGGATTATGGGCTGGAAAGATTATCAAAAAAATGTAACGCGTAAAAGCGTGAGTAAGAAGCGACTGCGTCAAATTATGTTGGCGGGGATTTCCTTTCTTGCGGTTTTATCTATCATTCAATGGCTTTCAGCTTTAGAGTTGCCAAGGCAGAAAAAACAGCCTGATGCAGATATTTCAAGTCAAAGCATTGAATTGCCCATTGAGGCTGTGACTGTCGGAGCGCCAAGAATTAAGATCTTCCAAAATGGGCAAGATGTAATTTATGATTTAAGCATTCAGCCGAGTCTGCAGAAATTTGTTGATCAGAAGCTAGAGAAATACAATGTGGATTGGGCAGGTGTTGCAGTTATGGAGCCTTCTTCAGGACGCGTTCTTGCACTTTCTTCTTATTCAGCCAAAAACCCAGAACATTCCCAGTTAAGCTTGGCTGCAAGTTTTCCTGCAGCGTCAATCTTTAAGGTTGTTACTGCAAGCGCACTGTTGGAGGAAACACCTCAATCGGGTGACTCTGTTTTTACCTATGCGGGAGACATGAGAAGAATTAACTCAAAGTATTTGCATTCTCACTATCGTGGAACCCAGATGTCTCTCACCAAGGCATTTGCAATGTCTGCAAATGGAATTTTTGGGGTCATTGGAAGCCAATATTTAAATGCGGATCTTTTAAAACAGTATGCCAAACAGTTTGGGTTTAACGAAAGTATTCCATTTGAATTGCCCATTGAGGTAAGCACGCTAGAAGTTGATTCTGAAAGCAGTGAGTTGTCTGTTGCAAAACTTGCCGCAGGTTTTGGTCAAGTCACTCTAAGTCCACTTCATGGTGCAATGATTGCTAGTAGTATTGTGAACAATGGAAATATGATGAAACCTACCATTATCGATCAAATTTCTACACAAGATGAAACCCTCTATCGAATGGAACCAGTTGTTTGGAAAACTTCCTTTTCTTCTGCCAATGCAAAGGACCTCCAAGTGATGATGAAAAAGACAGTTACCTCAGGTACAGCAAGAAAAGCTTTTGGTCGTGCCAAGTATCAAAATGTTTTAAAAAACCTAGAGATTGGTGGCAAGACGGGTTCCCTATTTGGGACCAATCCTAAAGGCCGTAATGAATGGTTTGTATCGTATGCCAAGGATCCTGATTCAGGGCAAGCATTGGCAGTTGGTATTGTCATTGTTAACGAAAAGTATTGGAAAATAAAGCCTGCGCAGCTATCCAACTGGATTTATCAGGAGTATTTTAAGCACCAGAATGCAGAAAATGTGGTAGCATCCCAACGTCAGGTACATGGAAGAAAAATTGACTCATAAGCGAAAAATTCAACTAAAAATTGCATTTGGTGATTTTCAAGTTCGTTTTATATTATCAGTACTTGCATTGTCTTTGTTCGTATCAACTTTTTTAGGCTACAAGCTCTACAACATTGAACGAGAGAATACGAAAATTCTTCAAATACAAAATGAAATGGTTTCTCAGTTGGTCGGTGAGTTTGACCAAGGGTTATTATTGTTTGTCGTTTTAATTGTAGTTTTGCAGGCAGTTGCTCTTGTTTTTCTTATCGTACATTTGATGCAAAGGGTTGCAGGACCTATTTATCGTATTCAAAAAGAACTAGAGACATCCATCCAAACAGGTGAGCCCGCACAAGTACACCCCGTACGTAAAAACGATGAATTTCAGGAATTTTTCAAGGTATTGCAGTTGTACGTTCAAAAGTTCAAAAATCACGATTAAAATAAAAATCGTTTTACAATGATACAAATTCTCGCTTCATGGCTCAGGCCTTACGGCCTTCCGCGTGACTTCCGCTCGAACTTATATCATCGCAGTCAATACATTCATAGTCGTTGCGAGATGAAGGAAGAAGGACAAAGCAATGATTTGCCTTGTTTGTTTCCGATGGTTTTTATCAGCTTTTTAAACTACTCATCCATGCGGAAAATGTAGGTGCGCTTTTCAGGGGGTGCAAAATAAAAAGTATAATCTGCTGTGATATGAGCCTGCGCAATCGCTGGAAATACAAGTTTTTTGAGCCTTTCTAGTATACATGAGGTGAGGTCCTTTTTCTTTATTGTGTCTGTGATGATTTTTATACCACTTGGTTTTTGTTCAGAAGTGATTTGTATAGATACACCAACTTGGCCTTTCAGATCTGGGTGGGCGGATAACATGTTTTCATAACATCCTTGAATGAGTGGGAACTTTCGCTTAATAAAACTCTTGACGATTTCTATATCAAGCTTAGAAAAGTTTTGATTGGTGGCCAGATCTGATTGAACAACAGTAGAGGCTATAATTTCCTTTGATTGAAATCGAACATCCGTATTTTTTGTTCTTGTCGGAAGTAAAACAGTTTTTTGGCCATCATATTTTAGGTCAACCTTCTTGTTTTGAAGATATGTTTGCAGATTTGATGGCAATAAAAGCTGATCAATTTTTGTAATACTTGGAATCGGCTGTTTATAAGAAGGTTTATAAAGGTTTGATTTTTTATATGTGATTGTTTGCACACATAGTTGTGCCATCGACTGAATGCTTTTTAATGTGCTTTGTAGAAGTACAGCACATGCTTCTTGCGATTGCTGTGATGGAAACTCTATTAGTGACATTAAAACTCTTTTTTGAACAATGGTTGATGGGTCTACGATGCCTTTAATGATAATAGGTTCAAGTGTTTGGTCATCTAATAAGCTTAAAATCCAAAAGCTCAGTGCTCTTTGTTCTTCATAGGGAGAGGAAAGGGCTTCAATAGACCACAAGTCTTTGTCAAAAATGTTGCGGTGATTCCACACAATTTTTTTGATTTCACTTGTTTCTGTTGTTGTCATGAGATGTTGAAAGGTGAGGTATAAAACGCTTTTTATTGATCGAATATCTGGAATTTGGGCTAGGGCATCTAGTATAGACAGACGGACAGCTTCGTTATTTTCATCTTCAAAAGCTTTTTCTAGGTATGTTGCGATTGTTCCATTTCCAATTTTTCCTAGTTCTTGTGCTGCGGCAATACGAACCTTAAAATTGCTACTCGATACAAGCTCATCGACAAGAAAGCGCACTCTATCCGTTGATCCCCAGAGTGTTTGAGAAATAAGGAAAAAAAATAAAAATGCTGTAGATGTAAATAGCTTGTTCATGAAATAGGTACGTGCTTTTTTAAAATCATCTCAATGGCTTCTTTGATTTGTTTATACTTAATATTTTCAGGTTGGCATAAAAGGTTCTGTGCGGTTTCGTTTTCACCCTTTATGCTAAAATCTTCAGGATGAATCAAAAAAACACCGGCATTTCGAATGTCTAAATGCTCAAAGGAAAGAGTCGTCCGGTAGAATCCAAGGTGTGGTTGTGTGGAGATTGAATATTGAAATATTTCATGGTCTTGGTCAGATACAACGGAGCCTTTAAAAAACTCTATGGTTTGTTCTCTAGAAAAGTGTACTTCTTGTTTTCGAATATTCGTGAGCTTCATATTCCTATGTCAATAGGGTATAGTCTTTTTTCAGTACGATCAATGAGAAAAACAGTTACAGAAAAAAGACATCAACTGGTTGTTGAAATCCCTTCGGTTCGCTTAGACCAATATCTAAAGGATCATTTTAAGGATATTTCTAGAGCGTATTTGCAAATGATGATTGAGTCACAAAAAGTGACGGTCAATGACCAAATTGGGAAAAAGGGGACTCTTTTAAAAAAAGGGGACGTAGTGAAGATTGCTTCATTTGTCCATCCATCAGATCGTATGGTCCAACCCGCGGATCTACCAAGTCTAGAAGTCGTTTATGAATCTGATAATTATTTGATTATTGATAAGCCTGCGGGGCTTCCAACGCATCCAAATGATTTTGAGGATCGAAACTGTGTGGCGAACCATTTTATTGGCATTTATCCTGATTCAATACAGGTAGGTGAAGACCCGCTACGTCCAGGCATTGTTCATCGGTTAGATTCAGATACCTCAGGGCTTTTGATTTTAGCAAAATCACAAGAAGCTTTTTCTTACTTTAGGCAGCAATTTAATGAGAGAAAAATTGATAAAACCTATCACGCATTAACACTTGGGGAGCTTAGGTTCGATGAATATGACATCCAAACTCCATTAGCGCATCATCATCAAAACCCACGAAAAATGGTTGCTGTGACAAGTGATAAGGTCGCATATCGATCGACAATACGTGAGGCTCAGACCTTAGTTTTTGTAAAAAAACGATTTCAACATACGACATATATTGAAGTCAAAACCAAAACAGGTCGTATGCATCAGGTTCGTGTCCATTTAGCATCTATTGGGTTCCCGCTTGTGGGAGACAAGCTTTATCAAGATCAAAAGCAAAGGAATAAGGATACTTTTGGACTTCGAAGGCATTTTCTTCATGCGAGTACACTTAAGTTTGAAGACCCTTGGCGTAAAGAAACGGTAACATATCAAATTGAATTGCCTGAAGACTTAAACGACTGCCTTAAAATCCAAGAGGCAAAGTAGAGATTGTTTTCTCACTTATTTCGATTATACTTCGTAAGGGAAGCTCAAAATGGGATACGTTAAGAAAACACCGCTCGAAGGTAACCTTCAAGAAGTCTGGTTACCACATATTTTTATCAAAATACTTATGATGAACTTAACTGGGGTCCTTATACTAGAGTTACAGGATCGAAAGTCTGAAGTTTTCTTTAGAAAAGGTAATGTTGTCCATATTAAATCAAATCACAAAGAAGATCGGTTTGGGCAATTTTTGGTCAAATTAGGTGTATTGCAAGAAACAGATGTTGAAGAAGTTCTACGCAAGCAAAAAATGCACCCAGATGTAAAATTTGGAGATCTACTCGTAAAAGAACAGATTATAGATGCACAAAAAATGCTCAAATATTTAAATGAGCATCATGCTGAAAGATTATATTACGTTTTTGAACACAAGATTGGTTCCTATCGATATGTAAAAAGCTCACAGTGGACTGAGGATGTGTCCGCGTTTGAAATGCCTACACACAAAATCTACTTTGAAGCGGTAGAAAGATTTTACAGTATTGAAGAGATTCAAAGCTATACTGAAATTAACGATGATGTATTTTTACAAAAAAACAAAAATCATCGCATTGAATTTCCACTTCCACCCATCCCCTCAAAGGTATTGTATTCGATACATGAAAATATAAGTGTCGCAAATCTAATAAAAAAAGTTTTACTCCCAAGAGAAAAAATATATCCAATTCTTTTTATTCTCATCATCGCCAACTGGATAGAAATGGTCTCCGATGAGAGAGGCACAAGGAAAATTCACACTGATAAAAAGGTGAGCGCAATTGTTAAGCATCAGATAGACCTCGAATATCCAAATTTTTTAAAAAAGAATTACTTTGAAATATTCTCTGTGCCACTTCAATTTAATCCACAGAAGGTACAAACGAATTTTTTTGAACTTATAAAGAAATATTCAGATTATAAGGGTACAGAAAAGGGTGATCAGATTCTTATATGGATTAAGATAGGTTATCAGATTTTAATGAGTAAGGCGCTTCGTATCCATTATATTAAGAGATTAAAAATGCTTGATGGAAATCGGGATAAAATTGTTGATGATAGAACTTTTTTTCATGGCTTGTACCTTCTAACCCAAGAAAAACAAGACGAAGCAATGCATAAGTTTAAGATTGTATCAGAGAAACATGCGAAGGATCCTCTGTATCGGTCGTATTTTCTGGGCGTGCAATACATGTTAAATCCTTCCAAAGAGAATTTGCAAGAAGCATTGAAAGAATTTGAGGAGAGACAAAATCTAGTTAGAAATGAAAGCTATCTCACGGTTGCTTATGCATCGATGCTGCTTGCAACAAAGAAAGAAAAAGATGCGGAGAGAATACTTGCAAGCATGATAGAAAGAGAGGGAGGGCATCCCCAAGGGCAAGTTCTTCTTGATGAAATTCGATTTAAACGTGCAAAAGTGATTGCAGAACAAGCAGAAGCCGCCAAAAAACCCGACTCAGTATTTAAAAAAATATTCTTAACTCCTATCGGAGGCTCAGATGAGGAAGATGACGAGCGTGAATTGTCTGACGAAACTCCAGAGGACGAAGAAGAAGTGTAATTTTTTTAATGATTTCAGTTTTACAAAAAAATCTTAAAAATTTACGATCTTGAGCATCAAATCTTTTAAGCGGTTTGAATAACCCCATTCGTTGTCATACCAAGAAAGAATCTTTACCATTCTCTTGCCGATCATCTTTGTCGCTTGCGCATCATACACAGATGAATGTGGGTTTTGTAAAATGTCGGAAGAGACGATTGGGTCGTCACAATATTCCAATACTCCTTTAAGGGCTCCTTGAGAAGCCTTTTCCATGGCTTTGTTGATTTCTTCAATTGTGGTGTCTTTCTGTAACGTTGCTGTCACATCGACAATAGATCCGTTGCACACTGGAACACGTAAAGCTATGCCATCAATTTTTCCATTAAGTTCAGGAATAATTTTACCTACAGCTGATGCGGCACCTGTTGTTGTAGGTATGATATTTTGAGCAGCGACTCGGCCACGTCTTGGGTCCTTATGAACCATATCCATAACCTTTTGGTCATTGGTATATGCATGTGTAGTTGTCATGAAAGCTTGATCAATACCAAATGTTTCATGAAGGACTTTTATAACAGGAGCTAGGCAGTTTGTTGTACAAGAAGCATTTGAAATGATTTTATGGTCTTTTTGCAGTTCATGCTCATTGACGCCCATGACAATGGTAGCATCAATCGCGTCTTTTGCGGGGACTGTTAAAAGAACTCTGGACGCACCAGCTTGAAGATGTTGTTCCAACTGTTCACGCTTCCCAAAAACTCCAGTAGCTTCCACAACCAAATCAATTTTTAAATCTTTCCAAGGAAGATCAGTAATATTTTTTTCATGAAAGATACGCGCCTTAGTTTTTGAGGTTTGAAGGGTTTGATCATGTACAGATACTTTTTCAGGAAATTTTCCAAGAATTGTGTCGTATTGAAGAAGATATCTCATTTGCTCAGGGGTCATCAAATCATTGATGGCAACGATCTCAATAGGTGAAGTTGTTAGGTGTAAAATTCGAAAAAGGTTTCTTCCAATTCGACCAAATCCATTAATTGCAATGCGCATACGTTCGATTCTCCTTATATGGTAGATCAATTTTCAAATAAGACAAACCGGATCTTTTTTATTCTACCTTTGTTCTCGCCCTCTTAAGGCTCGACTCACGTACAAACGTACGCTGCGTCGCCTTAAGGGACTGCGGCCTTGTTAGAATAAAAAATCTCTCAGTTTATGTGGTTAACAAAATGTCCTAAATAAAAACATAAACACTATAAACCCTAATAAAACAATAAAACGGTTTTTACATATCGAACCTTTGGGGCATTTTCAAAGGAAAACGAACCTTTTAGAAGGCTTTTCTATGAGGATGAGAGAAAGCTTTCCGCCCATGTGGGGTAGAAAACCCCTTTGGTGGGCGAGTGAAAGAAGCCTACATGACCACCATATTCTGAAACACAAAAGGAAACCGAGGGTGGTGCATGAGTTTGTGCCTTTTTTACAATATCAGGGCTTTGAAACGGGTCATCCAAGGAACTCAAAATTAGTGTTTTATTTTGAATTTGTGAAACTGTGTTGATGGAGCTTTGCGATCCGTAGTAGGAATCAAGTCCGTCATAGCCATGAAAGGGGCAAGTTAGGTGTGTATCAAGGTCCCTAATTGTTTTAGTTGAGAGGACACGTTCGTATTCTGTAAAAATCTCAGGAAAGTTTCGTACTTTATTTTTGTATAGCGCTAGTAGTGATCGTAGGAAGTACCACTGATAAAGCCGTTGGCTGTTTTGTTCTAATAATATCGCACTCTCATTAAGGTCCAGAACGGGGCTAATCGCAACAGCTTTTTGAATGTTTTTGGGTTGGGAAAGCCAGCGAAGGAGCATATTGCCTCCCAACGAAAAACCAATCCAGTATTGTTCTGCATATGATTTTCTGAAAGTCTCTGCAATTGTATCAAAGGCAGTGTGATCGCCTGCATGATAGAGGTAGGGTGAGGTGTCTTCTACTCCCGGGAGCGACACACACGCAACATCATATCCTTTATGCAGTAGATAGTGCGCCGTGTGTAGCATATAGCGAGATTTTCCACTTCCGCCAAGTCCATGTATTAAAATAGCAATTCTAGATAAGTTGTTGCCAAAAAGTCTTATGTGGCATTTTCGCTTCGTGTCTATTGATAAGGTTATTACTTTGTTAGGTGTCTTTAATATGGGCCAAGCCCTGCTGCCCAATAAAGTCTGGATGTGTTTATTGCGAATGAAAATCCATGGCGCAAAACTACTGTTAGTGGTTGTATCGTGTCCAGTCATGGTATTAATGAATTTGCTATGATATAAGCGGATCGATTTTGAAACGCAAATTTTTGTAACCAAGGTATTTATTTGATCATACAAGAGAACATAAAAAAAAGAATTTCAGATTTGTATGTATTGGGCAAACCAAACATTACAATTTTTGTTTGCATAACATCAATGACTTCTTTTTATCTTGCTTCTACCAATGGAGTGGCTCTTGATAAGATGTTGTATTCTACGTTGGCTGTTTTTTTGGTTTCTTTCGGGTCGTGTGTCTTTAATCAAATATTTGAGATTCAAATTGATCAAAATATGCATCGAACTAAAATGAGACCGCTGCCTGATCAGCGCGTTCCAATTGTTCACGCATGGATTTTAGGCGTTAGCACAACAATGCTTGGGCTTTCATGTATGTTATTTTTGGTAAACATGGCAGCCATGATTTGGTTGCTTATAGCCTTTGTTGGATATGTTTTTTTGTATACCCCCTTAAAAGTTAAAACGACGTTTAATACGATTGTTGGTGCATTTGTTGGTGCATTGCCCCCAGTTGTAGGGTGGGCTTCGGCACGCAGCCATGTTGGTTTTGAAGCAATGATATTATTTTTGATTATGTTTCTGTGGCAATTGCCGCATTTTTTATCAATATCGTGGTTGTATAAGGAGGACTACGAACGAGCAAATGTGAAAATGTTAACAAGTTTAGATCCAAGAGGCGTTATTACACCTAGACAATCATTTTTATACACAATCATGCTTTTGCCGATTGTCATGTTGCCGACAGTTTTTTCTCTTTCTGGATATATCTATTTAACAGTGGCCGTGGCACTTACAAGTATTTTTATTTTTGTTGTATTAGATTTTTGGAAACATACGGATAGAAAAAAGGCAAAACTTGTTTTGTTGTCGTCAATTGTGTATCTGCCGACCATATTTATTGTTATGGTGATTGATAAGGTGGGATGAGTTGTCCATATTTAGTATAAATAATGTAAGTTTTTCTTATCCAAATGGAACACATGTATTTTCTTCTTTAGATTTAGAAGTATCAAAAGGAGAAATAGTCGGCGTTTTAGGCCCCAATGGATCAGGTAAATCAACGCTTTTTGGGCTTCTTACAAAGCAAATGATGCCTACCTCCGGTCAAATATTGTGTGAAGGTCAACCCATTGAGAATTCAAAATATATGCTGGATGTTGGATGTGTGTTTCAAAGCATTAGTTTAGACCCACTGCTAACTGTTTTTGAGAATCTCTGGTTGCAGGGTGTTTTGTATGAGATTCCATCTTTAGAAATAAAAAAACGCATTGAAGCGCTAGCAACGCAATTTCAGTTTGATTTGATGCTCTCGCGAAGAGTTAAGTATTTGTCAGGCGGATATGCGCGGAGAGTAGAAATTGCTAAATCTTTGATTCATCAGCCTAAAATTATTTTATTAGATGAACCTTCAACAGGATTGGACCCAAAATCAAGATTAGATTTATTTCAATGGATTGAATTAATCAAAACTAGAAGAGATATTACGGTCGTTTGGATTTCTCACTATACAGATGAAGTCCAAAAAATGGATCGAGTGGTCATGCTCCATGAGGGTAAGATTGTTTGTGATGGAAAGCCACATGAGTTGGTGAATCAGCTTTCATATTTTCACGTTCAAGCAAAAATGAAATCAGATCATGTCATTGATGCAATCGAAGGCATTGCCCAAGACATAGCTTTACAAGGGGATCGTTTGAGTTTTAGAATTGAAAAGGATCAATTGCACCAATCATTAACGACAATCATTCCGCATGTTGAATTCTTTATGTATCGTGAGCCAAATCTAGAAGATGTTTACTTGGAAAAAACCGGAGTTTATTTTTCATGATTCGATCTATTTATGCATTGGTTTGGCGTGAGGGTTTGCGATTTTATCGTCAGAAGGGAAGGTTGTTTGCAACACTTTTGACACCACTGCTTTTTTGGCTTGTTATGGGAAACGGATTTGGCAATTTGTTTGAAAATACAAGTGTCGGCATGAAATCGATCAATTATTTTTTCCCGGGTATTTTGGTGATGAGTGTTCTGTTTTCGTCTGTTTTTTCTATGATCTCTGTTATTGAGGATCGCAATGAAGGCTTTTTGCAGGGCGTACGGCTTGTTCCCTATGCGACCTATAAAATTGTTCTTGGTAAGATTGTAGCTTCATCAGTTTGGGCACTGATTCAGGCGTTGCTACTCCTTCTTCTTGCGCCACTTGCCAATATCCAAATAACAGCAGGTATGTGGTTTGAAATCGGTTTTATTTTGCTTATTGCGGCAATTTTTATGTCAGCATTGGGTTTTGTTTTTGCATGGTGGCTGAACTCTGTTCAAGGGTTTCATGGCATCATGAACATTGTGCTATTTCCGCTCTGGGTATTGTCTGGGGCGATTTTTCCGTATGAGTCCGCAAAATCTTGGGTGTATTGGATCATGCGTTTTAACCCCCTTCGATTTGTGGTCCAGTCTCTTCAAGAGGTCCTTTTTGTGCAGTATTCCATAGCGAATTTTTTTTCCTCTCCGAAAGTTATTTGGCTGGTCTTTTTTGTCGGATCGGCCAGTGTAATGCTCATTTTTACATGCATTGCACTGGTAGGGCGACCAGATGTACGTAAATAGTTGGCGTAAGAGGAAAAACATTTTTTGCGTTTGTTCTCAATGCCCATTATAATGGCACGATGAATAGGTTTTTGTTGCTCGTCACTATTGTTCTTCTTTCCTGCCCGGTTTTTGCAAACAATCAATTTGTTGTTAGATCAAAAAGTGCCAAAGTCTATGAAAAACCTTCAACAAGAAGTGAAGTTTTGTATACGCTTCGTAGTGGAAACAAAGTTCACGTGTTGGGGATTAATCAACAGGGTTGGGCTAAAGTTAAAATTAATCTTGATGGTAATTTTGGATTTACTGGTTGGATGTTTAAGTCAAGTCTTGGTGTGGAACAAAACCTTGCCACAGCTAAACCGAAAGAAGAGCCTAAAAAACGCGTATCTGATTTAGAAAAATTTTTTGAACCAACACAAAACAGCCAAGAACTGAGCCCAAGGGTCAAAGAAAAAAAGAAATCTAAAACGAAAAAAGCATCAAAAGAAAAATCTTCCTCAAAACCGCGTTCAGAAATGGCAGCGCTTGATACAACTTGGAAGACAGAAGTATTAACACTTGTTGCAAGACCATCTTGGGCGCTTCATCAATACAACACACTTCAAAATGGAAGTAAGGTTTTTAGCTACACTTTATCAGGTCCTTCTGTTTATGCAGGCGTGCACGCCAAGGCACCGGCGCTTTTTAATCAAAAGCTTTATACCAGCGTTGATTTGGGTGCTGAATATGGATTTTTGCATACAACAACGAATTTGCGAGATGGTGGAGGCGATCAATTTGGAAGCTTAACATCCAAAAATAAAATGTTTGGCTTTGATGCCAAAGCCAATTTTCTTATTGAAGCGTCTCAGACCCCACAAGGTCGTATTCTTGTGGGTCCAACGGTTGGGTATCGATATCTAAAGTTTAAAGCAGATGATATTGTAGATGATAATGATGTTCGATCTGGTTTGTTTGTTACAAGCCAAAGGTCTGGCGTAACATTGGGTTTACATTCTGAGATCTCTACGTTTCCTCCCTTTCTTTTAATTATAGGAAGTGACTTTGGTATCAGCCAGAGCTTTAAAGAAAGTCCAGAAGATTTTTCTGGGACGGATCCTAGTGCAAAAATGTTATATGCCCCATACTTGGCGCTTCGGTTCCCACTGAAGCGGCCCCATCAGTTTCTTGCTCTAAGCTACTCTTTCGAATACCAAAAGGTGAATTTCACGGGTAACTCTACACAAGATCGAGCGGGTGTTCCGCTTGCGGATGCTACGGTGGAACAGCTGTTTCATTTGCTTGGTGTGACCTATACGTTTGCCTTCTAAATTACGCCCTTACTGCCGACCGTCTTTACTTACGCTTTGCGCTATGGTAGCACAAGTTGAACGTGTATGATCAACTGTAATGGGAGCATAAGGTGGATTTAAGGGACTTGTTATGGGGATCACGTAGAAAGAAGTTTCTTCTTGTTTCTATTGGTCTTTGTTTTGCTGCAGGATCTTTTGCGAACATTGCTCCATCATGGATCGAGCCATCCAAGAACAAAAAAAATACGCGACAAAATGAAGATCAAGACAAACGATTTCTTGTGCTTCCGGATTCAGAATCTAAAAATAATCCTTTACCTTCAGAAGTAGCTAAGGAAATCGTTCAGGAAGACAGCAAAGAAGTTTTATTAACGGATGAGCCTGCTGTAGAAGAGGTATCAGTATCTAATCTGACGCCTCAAGCCACGAATAAAGACCTTCAAGCAATTGCCGAACCTGATTTTGATAGTCCTATAAAGACTCGGTTTTTACCTACAGACAGAGATATGAGCGAAACAGAAAAACAAAAACTCATTCAAGATATAGCAACAAATCAAGCAATTGATTCTCCATTTGAATTGGATGAAGAGGCTGTGGCCATGATGGCTCAGTATGATGATGAGAAAGATCCTGCCAAAAAAGACCATATGTTAGATGTAATTACGCGTTATCCACATATGCGTAAAAATGTGAAAAACGATGCTTCAGATGCAACGCAAACAGTATCGCAGGGTCAAAGCGTTTCCTCAAAGCATGCACCTGTGGGAAGAAAAATCATACAAAAGGGAGTATCTTCGTATCAAGCTCACCCCGGAAGTGATGTAGAAGCAATGCAAAATGTGTCTCACGGAAAAGTTGTATCCGGTCGAATTGATTATGTGAGAAATGATATCGCGCTTTCTCAGGAACAAGTTGAAATCTATCAGCATCTCCGTGTGCATGAAATAAAAGCTGGAAAAAATGCAAGCTTACTACTTGAAAAATATTCAAATCAAAAGGAGTTTCCAACTCCTTTGTATGCAACAGCAAACGGAGTAGAAATTTCACAAAAGATCGAAAACAAGTATCGATTTCCACCCGATTGGAACAATCGATATTCTTTTTCAAATGATCCATCCGAGGATGCTAAAATTGCGAGCACCACAGCACAAAAACTTCTTTTGAGTTTGGGTACAGGTGGAAGTATCACGTTTGAAATTGTTGGAGGGGCTGTTGTGAATCAAGCAGGTCCCGATTTTGTGATTTGGGAAAACCCGTTTTGTTATCTTAAAACAAAGGAAGGTGTAACGCGGACAAGTGCGGATATTCGTGCGTTGTTCGAAGGGTATATTCCAGATTCGGCAAAATCCAATCAAATTTTAGATCAGTTTGTAGAATGTGAGACAGAAAAAGCTCGTGTTTCTGTTTCTGTTGAAGGTCCACAGGGCGAATTTCATTCATTTGAGCCGTGTAATCGCGCTTCTTCTACATCTGCCTCGCGATGCGCAGGCTATGGACTTAATTTATGGGACTATGATAAAGCACAAAAGAATGTTTTAAAAAACGGTGGTGATGCATTTGATTTAGATCAAATGGACGGTATCGAAGAGATTCGCGCTATTAGAATTGAAGACCTTGGCTACCATGGTCCACGTGGCGAAGCTGGTTTTGATTTAGATGCGATTGCTATCGTACACTTTCAAAGTGAATAGAAAAGGGCTGTATATGAAAAAACTATTGTTAGCATTTACGTTTATTATTTTTTCTTTATCGAATGCGTTTGCAAATGAAAATAAACCATCCATCTCAGTTGTGATTCAGTCCAGCGAAAAACCAACACGAACAATTATATTTAAAAATATTGATATAGACCAACCTGTGGGGCAGATTTTCCCAGATCAAGAAAAAAAAGAGGGAGATGATTCGCATCAAATTTATTTTACCCATGGTCTTTCTTATGACTACGTTCAGTATTCATTTGGTCGTTTGATTACCATGTTGGGTAACGACAGAGCGCAAACCAAGATTATAGAAAGTGAAGATGGCGATCCTGTTATAGAACCTTGCGCACAATGGAATGTTTTTATAAATGGAGAGTTTGCCAAAAAAGGCATTGATGATCTTGATGCAGAAGGTGTTACAGAGCTTAAGTTTGTCTATACCAACAAATGCAATTGATATTACCTTAACGTGAGTGAAATAGGGCAATGATCTGATCCTAAAATATCAGGTTGGTGGCAGCAACTTTGAATACGATCTTCAAATTCAGAATTGGTCGTAAAATAATCGATTCTCCAACCTATGTTTTTTTCACGCACGCCCGGACGATAGGACCACCACGTGTAGTGATCAGGTCCTTTTTCAAATTTTCGAAACGCATCTACATACCCATTTTGAATATAGGTGTCCATCCACGCGCGCTCTTCGGGTAAAAAACCGGCTGTTTTTGTATTGGTTTTGGGATTTTTAAGATCAATTTCCTTATGAGCAATATTGTAATCACCACAAAGGATGATGTTTTTGCCCTTATTTCGTAAACTTTCTAGATATTTCATCATGGCATCGCAAAACTCAAGCTTAAACGATAATCTTGCATGATCACGTTGAGAATTTGGAAAATATGCATTGATCAAGACAAAGTCTTTCATTTCTAGAGAAAGTACACGTCCCTCAGTATCTTCAAAGAAATTCTCCAACCCCATTTTGACATCAACTGGCTCGTGCTTTGTGTAAATGGCAACGCCGCTGTAGCCCTTTTTTTGAGCAGAGTGCCAAAAGGATTGATATCCTTTGGGGGCGATAATTTCTAAATCAAGTTGATCAAGCTGCGCTTTTGTCTCCTGAAGAGCGACAAAATCAGCATTGGTTTTAGAAAACCAACGTAAAAATCCTTTATTGACACAGGCACGAACGCCGTTGACGTTCCATGAAAAAAAATTCATTTACATTTCCTCGATGATGTTTATAAGAACAAAGCTACCAAAATGAAGCATAAGAAAAAAGAAAAATTACCTTATCACAAGTACGAATTGTACGAAGCCTCCGTTCAAGATCCAAAAGATGAGATGGAATTTGTCAATCGTGTCTATCAGGAGGTCTTTCAGAAAGACGCAACCCATTTACGGGAAGACTTCTGTGCCACCTTTCGCAATTCATGTCATTGGGTAAAAAGAGGGCCAAAACATCGTGCTGTGGCTGTAGATCTTTGTGAAAAAACAATCAACTACGGTAAAAAACATACAGACTTTCTTACAAAAGATGAGATTCAGCGTATTCGTACATATGTCAGCAATGTCATGACCGTCAAAACTCCCTCTGTTGATGTTATCTCTGTGTCTAATTTTTCAATCGGATATATTAAAAAAAGAAATAACCTTGTAAAGTATTTCAAAAATAACCTTACACACCTTCGTAACGATGGCATCATGATTTTCGATCTTTTAGGTGGACAAGAGATTTCAGAGCCAGTGAAGGAAAAAAGAACCTTTTCCATGCCAGATGGTACAAGAGTTCAATATATTTGGGATCACGAAGAGTTTAATCCAATTAACAGAAATGCATCGTATAGTATTCATTACAAGCTCAAGGGTAAACCTGCATTTGAAAGAGTATTTGAATACCATTGGCGTATGTGGAGTATACCTGAAGTCGTAGATTGCTTGATTGAAGCTGGATTTGACGACGTGAAGGTGTATTGGGAAGAAGATGACGAGGATGGAGAGGGTAATGGTTATTTTTCACAGTCTGAAAACGTCGAAGATTGCCCAATCTGGATTGCCTACGTTGTAGGTGTAAAAAAATAGTAATTTTGAAACGTTGGTATATTTTCCTACCTGCTTCTTCGATCCTACAAGTGAATCTCTAGCGCATATACATTTCTACCCATTTTCTACGCAAACTCACATACGATCTGAAATGGTTGTAGGCTTTTTTTGCTCGAACAACTTTGAAAATGGTACGAAACGTATATCCGCAAGTATCTATTGCTTTTTTGTATCAGCGTATCCGAATACCTTTTTTAGTAACGCCGTTGTGCGTTCAATAGGATTATCGCGAATGCTTTTTTCCTCTTTTTCTACCATATAGAAGAGACCATCCAATGCTTTGCCACTCACATAAGAGGTTAAATCTGTCTCCACGGGTTTCCCAAAAACATTCATGACATTGATTTGATTGTATTTGGTTGTTACTTGCGTCCAGTATTCTGTGGCGTGCACTTGAGAAAGACTTGACTGTATGATGGGACGAAATTGAGTCAAAAGGGTCGGGGTTGTGGTTTGTTTAAGGTATGTTGTTGCTGCATCATCTGGTCCAAGAAGAATATTCATCGCATCCTGTATTGTCATAGCTTTGATGGCACTGACAAGAACGTTTTTAGCTACGCCAGAGGCATTTTCAGCTGCACGATTAAGCGATAGCACTGTATCCTCTACAAGTTTTCCTGCCCCAACTGTTTGTAAGGCGCTTGCAATGTTTTGCGCATCCTGTGGAAATGGAATTTTGATCAAATCATTGGCAAAGAAACCATTTTCTATTGAAAGCCTATCACTTGCCTTACTCATGCCGATGACAAGACTTTCCGTGAGTGCTTTTGCAGTTTCGGTTTCTGTTGGAATGATGCTTTCTGTTGGACTTTGCAGAAGGCTTCCAAGATCCTGACAACCTAAAAGAACAACGCAAAAAAGGATGCAAAAGTATTTACGCATCTTTCATCCGTTCAAAGTAAGATTTTACTTCTTTGGTTATAACCCCAAGTAGAATCAAGATTGCCAGCAGATTGGGCACTGTTGTAAAGACCATCAACGTGTCACCCAAAGCCCAAACAAATTCAACAGCAAACAATGAACCCAAGATTGTGGCACCACATTGGAGAACTCTGTAGGCAAACACTGGCTTTGTACCAAAAAGGTAGGTTAGAGCGCGTTCACCGTAATAAGACCATCCAATAATCGTTGAAAACGCAAACAAAACAATACCAAGATTCACTATATGTGATGCAAGACTACCTAATCCAAATGGGGAAAGTCCTGCTTGGAACCCAGCAACTGTAAGTGGTGCACCTTGAAGATCCGCAGGTGCCGTATGCCAAACATCTGACACCAAAATCACAAAGGCTGTCATGGTGCAGATGACAATTGTATCAATGAAGGGACCAACGGATGCAACCAAGCCTTCTCGTACGGGTTCATGTGTTTTTGCTGCAGCATGTGCAATCGGTGCTGAACCTAGTCCTGCTTCATTGGAAAAAAGGCCTCTAGAAACACCCATGCGCAGGGCGATCACAAATGTCGAGCCAACAAAGCCGCCAACAGCTGAAGTCCCAGTAAATGCATCTGAAAAGATAAGACCGAAGACTTCAGGGATGTGCCCAATGTGCAACACAATCACCAAAAGTGCACACGATACATAAAGAATGGTCATCAAAGGCATGAGTTTAGAGGTCACATCGCCGATGCGTCGAACGCCTCCAATGATAACAGCAAAAAGCGTAACCGATAGAATGATTCCAGTAACCAGCTTAGGAATGCCGTATGATACGACCAGTGTTTCAGCGACTGTATTGGACTGAATCAGATTGCCAACATCAAATGCCAAAAAAACAAATGCGATTGCAAAGAAAGTACCCAAAAGTTTCCCAAGTTTTTTGGAGAATTTTCCAAAAGCCTCTTCAATGTAGTACATGGGACCACCTGAAGAAGAGTTATCATCGAGTTTTTCTCTGTATTTAATGCCTAAAGTACATTCAGCAAACTTGGTCATCATTCCTAAAAGGGCAACCAACCACATCCAGAATATGGCGCCGGGTCCGCCCAGTTTGATTGCAAGCGCAACACCTGCAATGTTTCCCACGCCCACAGTGGCGGATAGGGCTGTTGTAAGTGCTTTGAAGTGACTTACATCGCCCGGATCACTAGGATCATCGTATTTGCCGCAAATGACTTTGACTGTATGTTTGACGTGACGAAGTTGCAGAAAACGAAACCAGACTGTAAGAAAAATTCCTGTAGGAAGAAGGGTGAAGATCAAAATGTAAGTTCCAATTTGATTGAACTCATTGATAAAATTTTGGATTAGCTCAAAAAAAGTCTGCATGTACGCGATCCTCCCCTTTACGTTTGCAAAAAAAAGTATATTTTTGAATCGATCTCTCATAGATAAGCACAAAATGAGTCAAATAGAAAATAAAATGGGACAATGGTCCACAGTACGATTTTTGATCAAAACACTTTTGAGAAGTGATCTCAAGGGTGTTCATTTTCGCATTGTGATTTCTTTGATTCTCTTGGTTTTTGCCAAGGTGATCAATGTCTATATTCCGTTTTTCTATAAAAATGCAGTGGATGCGTTATCTAAACCGTTAGAATCAAGTGTTCAGCTTGTTTTTTGGGCAGTGCTTTCTTATGCGCTTGCTCGAATTGGAAGTACATTTTTCTTAGAACTTAAAGACTATATTTTTAATTTTGTTTCAAGACGAGCACAGCGTGTGTTGAGCTTGATGGTGTTTGAGAAATTACACCAACTCTCACTTTCTTTTCATCTATCGCGAAAAACAGGCAAAATTACTAGATATATCGAGCTTGGTTCAAGAGCGATCGAGTTTGTTTTAGCCTTTATGCTTTTTAATATATTGCCAACACTCATTGAGATCGCCCTTGTTACAGGTATTTTGTATTATAAATATAATCTGTCTTTTGCTCTGATCACTTTTGTTACGATCTTTATTTACATTGCAGCGACGCTTTTACTTACAGAATGGCGAATAAAATATCGAAGAGATATGAATGAAAGCGACTCTGAAGCCAATGCAAAAGCTGTTGATAGCTTATTAAATTTTGAAACAGTAAAATACTTCGGTAACGAAAAGTTTGAACTTAAACGGTATGACCACTTTCTTCAGAAATATGAAAATGCTGCGATTGTTTCTCAGGGGTCGTTGGGAATTTTAAACTTTTTTCAAAGCTTCATCATTGCAATAGGACTTTTTTGGGTCATGATTCTTGCAGGTAAAGGTGTTTTGGCCAAGGAGTATACTGTAGGGGATTTTGTTTTGGTCAATACCTTTTTAATTCAGTTGTATATGCCACTTAACTTTTTGGGATTTGTATATCGAGAAATCAAACGAAGCTTGATCGACATGGAAAACATGTTTTCAATTTTGGATGAGAAACAAGATATTCAAGATAAAGAAAACGCTATAATGTTATCGTGTGAAGAAGACTCTTCTATCGCATTTGATCAGGTTCGTTTTTCTTATCTTGATGAGCGAATTATTTTGCATCAAGCAGATTTTTTTGTCCCATCTGGAAAGACACTTGCGATCGTTGGAGAGAGCGGATCTGGTAAGTCAACGATTGCACGCCTACTGTTTCGATTTTATGAAGCCAATCAGGGAAAAGTAAAAGTTGGTGGAAAAGATGTGACACTTGTTACGCAAGAAAGCTTGCGCGCGCAGATTGGTATTGTTCCTCAGGATACGGTTCTTTTTAATGAAAGTATTGAATACAATATCCGTTATGGAAGACCAACAGCCACGCAAGACGAAGTCATACAAGCTGCTAAATCAGCGCAAATATATAAATTTATCCAATCTCTTCCTCAGGGCTTTGATACGGTTGTAGGAGAACGTGGTCTTAAGCTGTCAGGTGGAGAAAAGCAACGTGTTGCAATTGCACGCACGATTTTGAAAAATCCAAAAATTCTTATCTTAGATGAAGCTACAAGTGCACTAGATACACAGACTGAAAAGGAAATTCAAAAGGAGCTTGTTTTATTGAGCCAACATCGAACAACATTGGTGATTGCGCATCGATTATCTACAGTAACACATGCAGATGAGATTATTGTATTGGATCAAGGTGTCATTGTGGAGCGAGGTTCACATGATCAACTCTTGGCACTTGGTAAGCATTATGCAGCCATGTGGGAACAACAACGTAAAGGCAATCACGCAGCATCATAGACGCACAAATGCCTAATCTATGGTATGTGTGGTTTATGTGTGGTCGATTTGCGCTTTCCCATGCCTATTTTGAAAAAATGATGAAAGAACTGGGTATTGCGCTACCCAATGAACCTTCATATCATCCGCACTACAACATATCGCCCGGACAGAAGCATTGGATGGTTTACAAAGAAAACGCGAATTTGTGTGCAGTACAGGGCGTTTGGGGGATTTCACCTTCGTGGATGCGTTCCGGTCAATTGCTGTTCAATGCAAAAATTGAAACAGTGACAGAAAAAAGCACGTTTAAAAAGGCGTATACGCTCCACCGATGTGCTGTGCCTATTAACGGGTTTTTTGAATGGGTTAAAGAAGGGCAGGTGAAGCAGCCATATTATTTTCATCGGCTCAATGATGAGATCTTTTTTTTGGCGGGTATTTATTTTATAGAAAAAAATGCAAAACACTTTGTCATCATGACAACCAAGGCCAATGAGCGGATGAAGCCTTACCATCACCGCATGCCTATTGTCTTAACAGCAAAACACACCTCCGATTGGCTAAGTGCAAAGGCTTTGCTGGAAAGAGAGAGTTTTGCAGATGTGCAGGGATTGCTTGAAGCCCGTAAAGTTACAACGCGTGTCAATAGTGGAAAAGTGGATGACCCTGAATGTATAGCCCCGCTTTAGTAAATATCGTTTCTCATTCTTCTTTATCTATACTATGATGCTACCATGAAAATGTCGAAGCGAAGTATTGGATCACTCCTCATTTTTGTGATCATTCTCCTTGTGGATTTTGTTTCAAAAAAAATGGCCCTGAGCGTTGCACCCCATACACCATGGATGGGATTGTTTGAATTGGGTATTGTTACCCCTGAGGATACTAATTTTGTTGTCATGGATCCTTCATCCACATTGCGTGTCATTCATTATGCAACTTTTATCGGCCCATTGTTGCTTATTTACTTTTTTCTCCTATCGCAAATGTCAAAGAAACAAGTGTTTTCTTATTTTCAACCTTGGGTCACGTTTTGGGTGGTAGGGTTGATTGGAAACATTATGGATCGTATGTTGTACGGATCCGTTTTGAGTTGGTTTACTGTAAAGCCATTTAACTGTGAATGGAGTGTCGCAAGTTTATCTGTTTTGGTGGGTGTTATTGGATGTGTTGTGCAGTTGGTTCGACACCGTAAGGCGGTATTCCAGTTTTATTCAAAAAGAAAAATGACAATGACCCATCCAAGATTTCAAACACTTTATATTCTGAAAATTATTGCTATAAGTTGTTTCTTGGCTGTTTCATTGTTGGTTTTCTCTTATACGTTTTTGAAATTCTATGTTTTTCAATTTGGCATTATTATACCCAAACCGATACTTCGTGTTTTTCTGATAGAGTTTGGTTTTATCATTGCAGTTTTCTTGGGTATTCTTTTGTTAATGGGATTGTATTACTCTTCCAAGATCGCAGGACCATTGTATGCATTTGAGCAATTTATTGAGCGTCTTAAAAAGGGCGAAGACACAACGCTCATCTTGCGTGAGGACGATGATATGAAAGAATTGGAAAGCATCGCCAAAACCATCAAAGATCATTGGAAGCCTTAACTTCGTTGTTCGAGTGTTGTGACGTGCGTATATTTTTCTACCAGTTCCTTCGATAACTCGCAGACACTACCATTATAAACGAGACTTTTATTATTCTGTCCATGCATACGCTTCTATTTGCTCGGACAATCTACGGAAGCTGTACGAAAAATATACGCACGCTTACACATCTCAATCCTAATGTTTGAGGCAAGAGTAAGGATATGGTCAAATTGCATCATGCAATTTGTCCTTTTTCCATCTACTTCCCCATCTATAGTGATTGAGAATGGGGGTACTGTAGTTCAAATATGACTTTGGTTAAAAGGTTTACGCAATCATATAACCAATTTGATGTGAAGACGTTTGTCGTAGGAGCGACTTTGCAGTGAGTGAAACGAACGGAGTGGAGCGAGGTAGGCAAACGTCTGAACATAGAATCAATCAAATAATCAGAATAGAGAATGAAAGCTTAGTCAGACTTGAAAAAATGGCCAATATATAGTACTAAAACGGTACTATATGATCCAACTTCGAAAAGATACAGACCTTGCGTTTTTTCTGCTTCGTCATTTTTTGAAACAACCTAAAGGGTTTCAAACCTCTGCAAAGTCGCTTTCAGAGAGCTTGAATTTACCTTATCCAACCGTGTCTAAAATATTGAAAGTATTAAATAAAAATAGCGTACTTGAATCTGTACAAGGTTCAAAGGGGGGTTATGGACTTGGCGCGGTATACGAGGAGTTTAGTGTAGGTCAATTGATTGAAATGATTGAGGGACCCATTGCATTAACTGCTTGTACATCTTCTACAGAACAAAACTGCGTTTCCCAAGCCTTTTGTGGTGTTCACCCACATATGGAGCTTATGAATCGAGTCATTCGAGATGCACTGATGGCATTGCCACTGTCTTATTTGGTGAATAAACCTCAACGCTATCCTAAGAAGCAAGAAGTTACAGCATTTTGGAAGCAATATTTTGACGAAGGAAATAGGGTTTAACATGTTGAATTATCAAGATAAAGACATGAGTCACGATATTGTGCTCACAAGGTTAGAAGATGTGATTAGTTGGTCGCGCGCCAATTCACAGTGGTATTTACTTTTTGGGCTTGCTTGTTGTGCAATTGAGCTGATGCAAACTGGAGGGCCTCGTGCTGATATTGATCGTTTTGGTTCTTTTCCCCGTGCTTCACCAAGGCAAGCTGACCTTATGATTGTAGCAGGTACGCTTACCTATAAAATGGGTGTGAGGCTCAAAAGACTTTATGACCAAATGGCTGAACCCAAATATGTAATTTCTATGGGTAGTTGTGCTACATGCGGAGGTTTATTTTCGTTGGGCTATTCTGTTGTAAAGGGAGTCGATAAAATTGTCCCTGTTGATATTTATGTGCCGGGATGTCCTCCCCGACCAGAAGCGCTGACAGAAGCACTTTTAAAACTCAAAGACCAAGTTCGACGTGAAAAACCTTTTGACCGAATTCGTTTGGCGTCCAAGGAAGATGTGTCATGAGTAAATCTACATCCAATAAAGATATTCGTGACATCACATCCAAAGAATATGGATATGGATTCGTTACAGATATTGAATCTGACAAACTAGACCCAGGGTTGAATGAAGATGTAGTTCGAATGATTTCACAAAAAAAGAACGAACCAGAGTTTATGCTTGCATGGAGACTTAAGGCGTATCGACATTGGTTGAATTGTAAAGAGCCAACATGGGCCAATGTTTCGTATCCTCCGATTGATTATCAAAATATTGTGTATTATTCGGCACCAAAATCGCAAAAGGACAAGCCCAAGAGCTTAGATGAAGTTGATCCAGAAATTTTAAAAACCTATGAGAAATTGGGCATCCCTCTTCATGAGCGCGCAATACTTGCAGGTGTTGCAGTTGATGCAGTGTTTGACTCTGTTTCTGTTGCTACAACATTTAAAGAGACGCTTGCTAAACATGGTATTATTTTTTGTTCATTTTCAGAAGCCGTACACAATCATCCTGAGTTAATTCAAAAGTATTTGGGTTCTGTAGTACCATATACTGATAATTACTTTGCAACGCTTAACTCGGCTGTTTTTTCTGATGGATCATTTGTTTACATTCCCAAAGGTGTACGTTGCCCAATGGAACTTTCAACCTATTTTCGTATCAACGAGCTCAACACGGGGCAATTTGAGCGAACGCTTGTAATTGCAGATGAAGGATCATATGTGAGTTACCTTGAAGGTTGTACAGCGCCTATGCGTGACGAAAACCAACTTCATGCAGCGGTTGTTGAATTGGTTGCGCTTAAAGATGCACAGATTAAATATTCTACGGTTCAAAATTGGTACCCCGGTGATAAAGACGGCAAGGGTGGTATTTATAATTTTGTGACCAAACGTGGAAAATGTGCAGGAAATCGATCAAAAATTTCATGGACACAGGTTGAAACAGGTTCAAGTATTACATGGAAGTATCCAAGTTGCATTTTGCAAGGAGATGATTCTGTGGGCGAATTTTATTCGGTCGCAGTGACAAATAATCACCAGCAGGCAGATACAGGGACGAAAATGATCCATATTGGTAAAAATACCAAAAGTACCATCATTTCTAAGGGAATATCTGCCGGACAAAGTCAAAATACTTACAGAGGACTAGTAAAAATCAATCCTAAGGCACAGAATGCAAGAAACTACTCTCAATGTGACTCACTTTTAATGACAGATCAATGTGGAGCACACACATTTCCAAAGATGGAAGTTAAAAACAATTCAGCACAGATTGAACATGAGGCAACAACCGCCAAAATTGGTGAAGATCAAATGTTTTATTGTAAGCAACGCGGTATTTCTGAAGAAGACGCTGTGAATATGATTGTAAGTGGATTTTGTGATGAAGTTTTTCGAGAGCTGCCCATGGAGTTTGCAGTTGAGGCAAAAAAACTTCTTGAAGTAAGTCTTGAAGGTGCAGTTGGATAAGCTGTAGAGAAAGTAAGTAAGGGGAGAGTATGATACTAGAAATTAAAGATCTTCACGCGTCAGTGGAGGGTCAGAAAATTCTTAAAGGAATAAATCTGAATGTAAAAAAAGGCGAGGTGCACGCTATTATGGGGCCGAATGGTTCTGGGAAAAGTACACTTTCCAATGTGATTGCAGGACGTGATGTATTTGAAATCGACCAAGGTCAGATTTTATTTCAAGGAAAAGATGTTTCAGACTATTCAGTGGAAGAAAGAGCTTGTGAGGGTATCTTTTTGTCCTTTCAATATCCTGTAGAAATACCGGGTGTCAAAAATACAGTCTTTCTTCGGGCTGCATTAAATGCACAACGTAAGTACAGAGGAGAGTCTGAACTTGATACAGCTGAATTTTTACGTTTAATCAAAGAAAAAGCTTCGGAACTACAACTCAAACCTGAATTGTTGCAAAGATCAATCAATGATGGCTTTTCAGGTGGAGAAAAAAAACGAAATGAAATTCTTCAAATGTCACTTTTTAATCCAACATTGGCGATTCTGGATGAGACAGATTCAGGACTTGACATTGATGCACTCAAAACAGTTGCAGAAGGTGTAAACAGACTTCGATCTTCTGAAAGAGCCATGATTGTGATTACGCACTATCAACGTTTATTAGACTATATAAAGCCAGATGTAGTTCACGTATTAAGTGACGGAAAAATTGTCAAAACAGGAGATCGTTCTTTAGCGTTAGAGCTCGAAAAAAGAGGGTATGGCTGGATTACGGATGGTACAGAAGGCAAGATTCAACTGCCTAGCATGTAATTGATATGAAAATACTTCATAAAACAGATTTTCCTTACACTGCATTTGGTGGTCTTTTAAAAGATCAACATAGCGTTTGGATTTATCAAGATCGCATTGAACATAATTTGTCTGATAAAGATGCATATGTATGGAATTTAGAGGATGCAATTCAAGATCCTACAATTCAAAAGTTAATAGAGCGTACACAAGTTTCATCTACACATCCGTTTTCTACAGAAACATTTACAGTAGGTGTATGTATTGTTCTTCCTGAAAAGTCTGTGCTTTCTAAGCCTGTTTATGTTGTTTATCCTGATAGTGATTCAACGGAGAAAAAAGTACAAACATTAATTTTAGGAAGTCAATTTTCGAAGGGGACTTTTGTAGAGATTTTTGAAAGTTCATCGAATACAAAAGCGCTTGTCCAGGTCGAAGCTCATGAATCATCAAAGATTACACATGTAAAAATGCAAATGCAGAATGAAACAACTACCCACGAGGGTGTGACGATGCTTTGTGCACAAAGAAAAGCAGTTGTTGAAAGTATTAGCATTTCATTAGGTGGTGAGAAAAGTCAGAATTTTATCCAAGCCAATCTTGCAGGCGAGTATAGTTCGTCAATCATGGATGGCATTTTTGTCGGAAGAGAAAAGCAAAAAACTTCTCATGATACAAAAATTTGTCATTTGGTTGGACATACTGAAAGTTTCGAAAACTACAAAGGTATTTTGACAGACCAATCCCATGGCGTATTTCGTGGGCGCATTTTTGTAGGAAAAAATGCACAAAAAATCCAAGCCAAACAAATGAATCGAAACTTATTATTATCGGAAGAAGCGCAAATCGATACATCTCCCGAATTAGAAATTCTTGCGGATGACGTTAAGTGTGCGCATGGTGCCACAATTGGTAAGCTAGATCCCCAACAGCTATTCTACTTACAGAGCAGAGGTATTCCACAAAAACAGGCCTATAGCATGATGATTCATGCGTTTGTTTCTGAAGTTGTTGATAAAGTTGCAGATGAGAATTTTGCAAATTGGTGTTTTTTAAAAATTGAGGAACATTTGCATGTATCACGATAACATACGCAGACAGTTTCCTATATTTACAAACCACGATGTAGTTTACCTAGATTCAGCAGCATCAAGTCAAAAACCAAGCTGTGTTATTGATGAAATCAGCGATTTTTATCGAACATCGTATGCAAATGTTCACAGAGGGCTTCATCACCTCAGTGCGAGTGCAACAGTGCGATTTGAAAATGCACGAAATTCGATAGCATCATTCTTACATGCTTCTTCACCATCAGAAATTATTTTTGTTCGCGGACTGACGGAAGGCATGAATTTGTTATCGCAAACATTTGGTAGGATGGTGGTTCAAGAGGGTCAAACCATTCTATTGTCCGAAATGGAACATCATTCGAATGTGATTCCATGGATGGTTGTAGCTAAAGAAAAAGGTGCAAAAATACAATGGATTCCAGTGCTCCCTTCAGGAGATCTTGATATGGAATCATTTAAAAGTATGCTTGATGAGAATGTTGCCTTAATTTCGGTTGTTCATATTTCCAACGTCCTAGGCACAATTAATCCAATTCAGGAAATGGCAAAGCTTGCAAAAACTAAAAATATTCCAATCATTGTTGATGGCGCTCAAGCTGCACATCATATTCAAGTTGATGTGCAGGCACTGGGTGTGGATTTTTATGTTGTGACAGGCCACAAAATGTATGGACCGACTGGAACAGGGGCTATCTGGGGAAATTGCAAACATTTAGAAAAAATGCCCTGTTACCAAGTAGGTGGAGAAATGGTGGATACGGTCACTTACCAAGGATATACCATAAAAGAGCCGCCATCTAAATTTGAAGCAGGTACACCCCATATTGCTGGCAATATTGGTTTTGGTAAAGCATGCGAGTTCATCACCTCAATTGGATGGGATTATATAAAAAAGCATGAGGGCGAGTTGATGGTTTCCTGTGAAAAGGCATTGTCAGAAATCAATGGACTTCGCATATTAGGATCAGCTAAGCAGAAAATCGGTGTGTTTTCGTTTGAAATTGATGGATGTCATCCGCAAGACATAGGAACGCTCCTTGATCAGGAAAATATTGCTGTTCGAGTAGGCTACCATTGTGCTGAGCCACTGCATCAAAAATTTTCATCACAGGGAACAGTGAGAGTGTCTTTAGGTATATATAACAATGTTCAAGATATTGAAAAAATGAAGGTATCACTACATAAAGTTGTTCACATGTTGAGGGGATAATGTTGCAATTTACAGAGAAAGCTGTTGAGAAAGTTCACTATTTTTTAAAGAATGCAGATCAGAAAGATATGGTTTTGCGAATTAATTTTGTTGATACAGATCAAGATCAACGCACCTACGCCTTTCACTTAGAACCTCAAGAAAATGTTACTTCCAAAGATTTGACGATGCCAGCACATGGTTTTTATGTTCGCATGGACTCTAAAACAGCAATTAAACTTTCAGCACAAGTTGTCGATTGGGAGGCAAAAGATGGCAAGGCAGGTTTTACAATTAAAAACTCAAGTGAAGCATATCAGCCTAGCCAACACCTTGATCAATCTTTAAAGGATCAAGTAATAGGTATGTTAAAAACAATTTATGATCCTGAAATACCTGTGAATATTTATGACCTTGGGTTGATTTATGAAGTCAACATGAAAGACGAGAACAAAGTTCATATCGTCATGACATTGACTGCGCCCAGCTGTCCAGCAGCAGAAGCTTTACCCGAAGAGGTGAAAGAAAAAGTGCTTTTGGTTCCGACCATTACTGAGGTTGATTTAGCGTTAACTTGGGAGCCTGCATGGAGTCCAGACCGTATGAGCGAGCTTGCCAAAGCAGAATTAGGGATGTGATCTCTCAAAATTTTATTTTGGTCTTAAGTCTAATCGCATTCTTCTTTTGGTATTGGATTAAAAAATTCGATTCTATCATCTTCCAGTTTTGCATATATACCAAATCCATCTTTAAATTTTTGAAGTATCGATTCGCAATTTTTTGGAAATTGCAAATAGTATGATCGAGAAAGTGGTTGTAAGAAGAAATATGGATTGTCATCCTGATCTGATTTGCAGACTAAACTTGTCATGTATTTTTCATTTTGTTTTATAGGCATATTTAGAATGTATAATTCCCATGCTTGGTTTTGAAGTCTTGAGTTTTTGATTGGACATAATGGAAACACATTATTCGGATTAAAAATATGGTCTTGTTTCTGTGGTTTTTCGTTTTGGCTTCTGTTTGATTTTATTTTTTTATGCCTTCTTCTCTGCTTTTCTTTCTGAGTTGAAGAGTTTGTTATCGTACTTCTTTTTATTATGACTCTTTCTTTGATTGAATTTGCTAAAATAGCGCTACAAATACATGCAATAAAAACAAAAAGACGGAATTTTTGTGTAAACATCATAATTGGAAAAATGAACCATCTTTGTAGTGATGTCAAATTGAAAAAGTACTACGAATGATCTCTTAGTGGGTAGTCTTTTTTATAGTAGTAGAGGTTAGATAGAATCATCATCGTACCTGCGTATAGTATAAGGCTGATATATTCTAAAAGCATTTGAAGCATATCAGCAAAAGATGAATCAGATACCGTGTCAAAATCGAGATTCTGATGTGCTGGAGTAATCATGTACAAGAATTCTTTAAGGATCTGTACAATAATATTGGTTGATGATGCCGTTTGTGAAAGTATTGCGTTCAAAATATAAACGCCTAAAAATACTGCAATGGCGGAGGACTTTCTCATAACAAGAGCTAGAGAAAAAATAATCAAAATCATAGAGCCACTGTCTATCCATTCGCAAATGATCCGTAATAAAAATAGATTTGGAAAATCTATTTTATAAATGAGTGCTTTGATTAAAATTAAAAGAATTGAACCTAAAGAAATAAATATATAAACAAAGAACAATCCTAAAAATTGGCTTAGTTGATATTCCCAAAAATAAATGGGTTTTGTTATTAAAGTACTAAAAACTTTTAATGAGATATCTTTATCAAAAGTTCCACTGGCACGAAAAAAACAGTACAAAAAGGCACCAAAGCTCCATAGCTGAAAGGTGAAAACAAGTGTATTAGAAGAGGGTAAAGGAATGCCTAGCTCTTGTAAGCCTACTCTCATGGCTGTGCTTAGAAGGCCAATAAGAAATACGCAAGATAAAATAAAAATAACAGATCGTTCAGAAATAATCCGAAAAAAATGAAAGTATGACATCTTGATTATTTTCATATGTGTTCTGCCTGTATTTTTAAAAGGTACAATTCTTCTACAGTTTTACAATTGGCTCTCTCACATGCTATATGAATATTATCATCTAGAATGAGTTTACCCTTTTTGAGAATCCATAAGTGATCGCAAGTTCTTTCAATATCAGAAAGGATGTGTGATGAGACAATAATTGTTTTTCCTTTCTTTTTTTGTTCAAGAATCAAGTCTAAAACAAGTTTTCTTCCTTCCGGGTCAAGTCCGGATGAAGGTTCATCCCAAATAATTAATTCAGGATCATGAATAAGAGAAATTACCATGCCCAGTCTTTGAATCATGCCTTTTGAAAAGCCCCGTATTTTGCGATGCCTTTCATGAAAAAGATCAAACTTTGTTAACCATTCGTCAACGGCTGAAGTCTCTATGGTTTTATCGGATAAGAGGGCGTAATGTTTTATAGCCTCCACTGGTGTAATATCAGGGTATGTTGAAAAATTTTCAGGTAAATAACCCATATTAATTCTAGAATGAGCTTCTTGTGGATGAAGGTTGTTAATGCTGCATGAACCAGATGTTGGGTGGTACATACCAAGAATGCAGGATAGAAGCGTTGTTTTTCCAGAACCGTTTGGTCCAGCAAGTGCATACGTTTGACCTTTGATTGCTTCAATTGATATTTCTTGCAGCGCAAAAATCTCTTTTTTAGAAAATAAACTCGGATAAAACTTTTTGGACAGTTGGTCACATTTAATCATAATGATTTCTCACTGGTTTTTAAAATCAGAGCATAAATTGGATCAAGCGTTTCCTTTTCAGATTGAAAACCTTGTGCTTCATGTAAAATATTTTGCTCAGAATCAATAATAACAAGGGTAGGGTACCCTTGAACTTTATATTTTTTATGAAATGTTTTATTTTGATCTTTCATCAGAGGAAAGTGAATATCGTATTTTTTTATAAAGTCTTTTACTTCCTCTGAAGGAGACGAATGAAAAATACCAATGACTTGCACCTCCGGGTGACTTTCATAAATAGTATTTAACAAAGGCATTTCACTTGCGCATGGTTCACACCATGTTTCCCAAAAAGTAAAAACTGTCAGGGGATAATCTTCAATTTGGCTTGAAACCGCCTCTTCTGACAAAATGGTAAGGGGTGCAGTATCAGCGGATTCATTGGCTGTGCCCAATTCAAAAGGGCTCTTTGGTTTTGCTTCGTGTTGTTGAACTTTGAGAAAAATATGAAGGCATACAAAGAGGACGAGCCAAACGATAACAAATACATGCCTTCTGGAGTATGACAAAAATCTAACCTCAATCCGTATTTTACGTAGAAAAATTTTTTTGCATGCTAGCGTATTGTGAGGGTGAGCGCAAGTCACATGCTTGAGGAAAGGACGGCAAGGTAGTAAATGTGCAATAAATACAATAAGTTATAATTATCTATGCTTGTTTCTATGAGTTATTTAAAAAAAAGAAGGAAAATGTTTTGACAAAAAATAATAATGAGAATAATTATCATTAGTAATAACTCCCCTCAATATTCTGATAGGAGGGGGTGCGTTGTGAAACGAACTCCTTCCTATCGAATACCAACACAAAGATTTTACCATTGCCGTCTTGACCAAACTTTTAAAAACTATCACAATGTAGGCATGCGTCTCTGGTTTTTGTTTCTTATGCTCCCTGCTATTTGTATGGCTGAGGAAATAGATACGGGTCTTCCTTCCATCGACAACGGTAAGATTTTATATCAAGATAATTGCTCGGCGTGCCATGGCATCAAAGGAGATGCCAATACAACGATGGCATCTACACTAACCAATCCGCCACGTTCTTTTTCAGATCCAAAAGTACAAGAGACCCTTACGCCCATATTTGCTTTTGTAACCATGGCCGAGGGGCGAGTAAAAAGTGGCATGCCATCTTTTCAGCATTTAACGGAAAGACAGAGATGGGATATTGCTGCGTATCTTTTTACGTTGCAAAGCAATCTAACGCCAATCAATGATCCTCGACCTGAGTTGACTTGGGAAGAGAGCAAAGAAAAATCTAACCTAGAG
>JAGRAZ010000039.1 GCA_020434345.1 Bdellovibrionales bacterium | reverse complement strand
CAATTGGAGGTGAGAAAAACACCCAAGCACATGGTTTTGTACTTTTTGAAATAATGGTTTCTCTTCGTTGTTGGTAATACTTCTCTACAGGTGACCTTCTCATAGAGCCCACATTACACATGTCTCATATAAATCACAAGAATCCTTAAAACCATCAAACATCTTATTTGAAGATACTTACATTCTCAAAATGAGATTTGGCATGGATCATATTCCTACCAGGCTCCATTCGCTTCGCTCACAGTCGTCTGTACGAAACATGATCCATGCTTCCACATTGTACTACCCTTTTTCAAAAAAAACTTTTATCCCCTTCAGTATAAAGCATACTCCTTATTGGTAGAAAAAATAAAAAGTAGACAAATTGCATGATGCAATTTGTCCTTACTCATTCTCTCCTCTCTCTTCTATGTGCTTTGTATTCATGTGAAGACGTTTGTCGTAGGAGCGACTTTGTAGTGAGTGAAACAAACGAAACTAAGCGCTTTTTGATTAGGGCCTGTTAACACTACAATTTCGTTTATGAGAAGCCTTACGTGTAAAGTCAGATCAAGGAAGGGTTTGCAAAAAAACCGCAGGTGTAGTTGTAACTACATTGAGGATTTTTTTGTGAATCCTGACGAGGAGATGGCTTTGCAATGAGGCTTCGTAATAGGAATTGTAGTGTTAACAGGCCCTAAGTTAATTGGTTATACAAATCATCGGCTTTTGCACTTAAAGCCTCAATATCTTGTCCTTGCACAAGAAAGTGACCCATCTTACGACCGGGTTTTGCTGGATGCTTATCATAAAGATGCAATGTAACACCGGGTGTTTGCATAAGTGTTTGAAAATTAATATCTTCTTTCCACAAATCACCCAACAAGTTAACCATGACCACAGGTTCGATCAACGTGGTTGCTCCCAAACTTTGTCCAGTAATAGCGCGAATCTGCTGTTCAAATTGAGATGTCACACAACCACCGTAGGTGAAGTGCCCACTATTATGTGTACGAGGCGCGATTTCATTGACCAACACTTCTCCCTGTTTGGTGACAAACATTTCAATTGCCATGATCCCAATATAATCAAACGCATCCACAATCTTATGTGCAAATTGGAAACAATTTTTTTCAATATTTTCTGGATAGCCTGCAGGCACAACTGTTTTATGCAAAATATGTTTTCGGTGAATATTTTTTGCAAGTGGATACGTTGCAATGCGAACTTGCGAGTTTACTCTTGTTCGAGCAACCAATACCGATACTTCATCTTGAAAATCTACAAACCCTTCTACAATTGCTGGCACTCGACCAATTTTATCCCAAGCAACATGAATATCATCTTTGTCTTTGATAACCGCTTGCCCTTTTCCATCATACCCTGAGGTTCTTGTTTTCAACACACAAGGCAAACCAACTTGGTCAATTGCATTTCTCAACTCATCAATAGATTCAACATTTACATAAGGTGTTTGAGCAATATCTAGTTTTTGTAAAAAATCTCTTTGCGACAATCGGTCTTGAACATTTTTTAAAACAATTGATGATGGGTATGCAGGGACTTGATCTTCAATAGCCTGTATACTTTGCCAAGCAACATGCTCAGTATCTACTGTTATTACATCACATACCTTTGCAAGTTGTAGTGCTGCATTTAAGCTTGACCATGACGCAACAATTTGGTCATTGGCAATATCGTGACTTGCGCAATCCTGTGCAGGATCAACAATCACAAAATGATATCCCATTTTGCGACCTTCCAAGATCATCATTCTGGCAAGTTGACCACCCCCAATAATTCCAATGGTGCTGCCCGGTAGTATCATGCTCATAACTTCTGTTGTAAAACTTGTTGCGTCTGTTGACTACGAAATTGTTCTAATTTTTGACCTAATGCTTGGTCTTGGAGACTTAGAATAGAAATCGCCAAAAGCGCAGCATTTTGCGCACCTGCTTGACCTATAGCAAGTGTTCCCACGGGAACGCCTTTTGGCATTTGCACGATCGAGAGTAGTGAGTCCATTCCCTTCAAGGATTTGGTTTCAACGGGCACACCCAATACAGGAAGCGTTGTTTTAGAGGCTGTCATGCCCGGCAAGTGCGCAGCCCCACCCGCACCAGCAATAATCACTTCAATCCCACGATCCTTGGCACCGGACGCATATTCAAAAAGCAGATCAGGGGTACGGTGCGCAGAAACGACCTTTGATTCAACCAAAACGCCAAATTCTTCAAGTGTCTCTACAGCAATTTTCATGGTTTCCCAATCGGATTGGCTTCCCATAATCACTGCTACTTTAGGGTGGTTCGTCATGCACTTAGTTGTACCAAAAAAGTCTTCATTTTGCCATGAGAACGCATGAAAAAAACCATTGAAATAAAGCCTTTATCAATGCTACACAATGTACATGGGGGAAAAAGCTTTTAGGTTGTGCTTCTACCAAATTCTTGTACTTCTATTTTGTATTCAGCCTGTTTTTGCGTTCGAGGATTTTGTTTGTCCGATTGGCTTTGATTGTCCTGTTGAAATTCTACCTAAAGTTGAATTTCTAACAAAAATCTACGCAGAGTTTCATGACCATCAAGTAGTTTTCGGTGATACACGTGATCCAAGTATGATCTACCATGTCGCTGATGAAAATGCGCTTGGCAGACAGATTACATGCAGAGACACATACAGTCGCAAATATGGAAGAAAAATACCTGATCCACTTAAAATTCAAATACAACAATTGATTCTTCAGGCTGTTGATGAATTGAGAATAAACCAAGCAACTTCCACTCTTTTACTTTATCGTCCAGAAGTATTAGCAAAAAAACTACTTCAATTACCTGATGAAGAACTTAGCCTCGATCACATCACCTGTTTTCATGGTCGTGCCGACAAAATGAGAGAAGGTATAATTCGATACCAACAATATCGTCCAATGATTGAGCAAAAACTTAAAAAAGCTGGCCTTCCAGATGAGTTAAAATATTTACCCTTCATTGAATCTGCGTACAATCCCCATGCAGGTTCAAAGGCTTCTGCAGTTGGTCTTTGGCAATTTATCCCTGAAACAGGACGCATTTTTGGCCTGACCATCAACAGCACCATAGACGAAAGAAAAGACCCTGAAAAATCAACAGATGCTGCCATTGCATTTTTTCTCAAATGGAATCAATGTTTTGAAAATGGACAATGCAGTTCGTGGCCTTTCACACTTACCTCTTACAATTACGGACCTTATGGCATGGTTAAAGCTGCCAATTACGCAAATTATGACTATGTCTATATGATCGAAAACTATGATGGCAAAAGATTTGGAAGCGACGTACGAGGCTACTACCCAAGTTTTCTAGCTGCTACACATGTTTTTAGCAGCATTGAAAAACACTTTGGGCAAAACTACGCAAGCATATTGCCAGTGCCAACCGGTACATTAACAATCGAACAAACCTACTTTGCCCATGAAATAGCGCACCAACTTTGCTTGGACTTAGAAATTCTCAAAGCACTTAATCCTCAATTTTCAAAAGAGATTTGGTCACACAACAGAAAAATTGCTGCCAACAGCCAAATTTATATCCCCCTACCTATTTTAGATAGCGATGTTGATGAACTTGGAGAATTGTCTATTTCCTACCGCGTACAATTTGATCCGATGCCCATTATACCCATTCAAAGCATACCACTGCGTACACAAATGAATCAAGAACCTATAAAGCCAAATGCTAAATTGACACCTAGCCAAGAAAAGCAAAGTAAAGGACTTCTTTATTTTTTCAAAAAACTGTTCTAATCTTTTTTTACACTTAAAAAAATGAAAAAAAATACAAAAAAGAAAATCAAAAAGATATTTTTGTACACAATTATTGGTTTTTTCGGCTTATCAATTGCTATCACAATTTTATATGCCTTTGTGCCCGTATACATCACGCCCTATATGCTGATTCAAACAATTGGCAAAAAAGATGTTCACATCAAAAAAACATGGGTCTCACATGAAAACATTTCCTCTGAGCTTGTCCTTGCAGTCATTTCATCTGAGGATCAACTTTTTGTCGAACACCATGGCTTTGATTTTGATGCAATTTACAAAGCCCTTAAACAAAACAAAAACGGAAAGAAAATGAAGGGAGCTTCAACCATTTCACAACAGACTGCCAAAAATGTGTTTTTGTGGCCATCACGCTCTTGGTTTAGAAAAATACTTGAAGTGTATTTTGCCACCTTGATTGAATTTTTTTGGTCCAAGAGAAGAATCATGGAGGTGTATCTTAATGTAATTGAGATGGGCAAAGGTGTTTATGGCGCCCAAGCAGCTGCACAACATTACTTTTTAAAACCTGCAAAAAATGTCAATCGCTACGAAGCTGCAATGATTGCTGCCATTTTACCAAGTCCTGTGAAGTATAATTTAAACTATCCGGGATCTTACATTTTTGAAAGACAAGATTGGATTCTAGAATACATGTATAAGCTCAAATACAACCCTGAAGTTCGCGATTTTTTAAAAAAATGGTAATTGTTTATTCTATACCAACAGCAAAGAGCCATTCTTTGGTTGGAGCGACAAGTTTTCTTTCATGGGTATCAAATAAACCATAGACAAGTGTTGCTTCAAAACAAATGTCTCCTGCTTCGTTTTTAATCACTTGAGACAACGTGCCTATCTTACTTTTATAACCCATGGATTTGGTTTCAATTGAAATCATTGTACGGAGCGTTAATTCCTTTTTAAATTTCATATGAATTTCTAAAATAACAGGTCCCAATCCTGTTTTTTGAATCTTGGACAGTCCAAATCCTCTACCTGTTATCAAATCCCATCTGGCTTCTTCTAAGAGCTCTAAGTACACGGCATTATTGACATGTCCAAATGTGTCAAGATGCTTTTCTGCAATCATGAGCTTGTACGTATGCAAAACTTCACCCATAAAAATTTTTTATCATGTTTTGATGTAAATATCATTGAAATCAAGACAAGAATCAGCAAGAATCCTAATCATCATGTCTTCTCAAAGCAAAATGCAAGCTCGTACAAAGTTACTACAAGATGCATCTTCAAGAGAATGGGATATCATTATTATAGGTGGAGGAATCACCGGTGCAGGAATCTTTCGTCAAGCGAGTCAAGATGGTCTAAAAACATTGTTAATTGAAAAAAATGACTTTGGCTCTGGCACTTCTTGGTGCTCATCCAAACTTATTCATGGAGGGCTTCGATACCTCGAACAAGGGAAAATTCATCTTGTTTTTGAGTCTATATCTGAACGTCAGTATTTACTTCAATTTGCACCTGCACTTGTCAAGCCGCTTACTTTTATTTTTCCAGTTTATAAAAAAAGCAAACGTCCACTATGGCTTATCTATCTAGGAACATGGGTATACGCTGCTCTTTCATGTTTTAAAAACATACCCAAAAAAATAACGTCTGATGATATTCAAAATTATAGCTCAAAACTTACAACAACTGACTTTACAGGTGCAGTATTTTATAGCGATGCGGTTACAACAGATACGACACTAACACTTTCATGCATTCTATCAGGGCAAAGCGATCATGCACTGGCTGTTAATCATTGCGCATGGCTTTCACACATTGAAGAAAGTGATTTCATCAGGGGCATTAAAGCGCAGGATCAACTCACACAACAACAATACACATTTAATGCGAAATGGGTCATTAACGCTACTGGACCTTGGACAGATGATCCCTACAAAGAAATTGGTAAGCTTACATATTCTCAAGGCTCGCATTTATTATTCAAAGGCAATCCATTTGATCTACATTCAGCGATCACAATGAGTTCAAATGATGACGGAAGAATCTTGTTTTGCATTCCATGGAAAGGACATACACTCGTTGGAACTACGGACACACCATCTCAGCAAGGGCCAGATTCATTGAAAATATTAGAAAAGGAGAAACAATACTTACTTGATATTCTTGCGCAGTACTTTCCAACTATAGATATTCATTCTCTTCCCATCTTGTCACATTTTTCAGGACTTCGTACACTTGTTCGCAATTCTGATAAAAAGCTCAGTCAACTTTCAAGAGAACATATTGTCAATGTACCCAAAAAGGGATTGGTTGAAGTGTATGGCGGAAAGCTTACATGTTTTTCAAAAATAGCATTGGACGTCTTACACAAATTCCAAGCGTTGGATAACTCCCCAAGATCACAGAAACATGAAATTCCGTTTGTTACTCCCAAAGAATATAAACTCGAAACATTAGACCAAGCTCAGATTCAACATATGATTGATTATGAATATGCGATGACTGTATCCGATATCCTTATGGGAAGAACCTTGGCACATTTACTTTTAGAAGATCACGGTAAAAACCTATATCCTCTTGTTTGTGAAGTGTTGCAAAATAACTTTGGATATTCAAACGAAGAACTTGAAGATCAAATTTACACCTACCAAAAGCTTAGCCAACAATTTACAAAAACAGAATGAAATCAAAAAAGGAATATATCCTTGGCATTGATCAAGGCACAACAGGTACAACTGCCCTACTAGCAGATACAAGCGGAAAGGTAGTTGCCAGTTATACACAGGATTTTCCGCAATATTTCCCACAGCCCGGCTGGGTGGAGCATCACCTAGATGAAATATGGCAATCCACGCAAAAAGCAATTACAACACTTTTAGCTTCGCATTCAATAGACCCAAAATACATTTTATGCATTGGCATTACAAATCAACGCGAAACTGTTGGCCTTTGGCGTTCTCAAGATGCGAAACCACTTCACCCTGCTATTGTTTGGCAATGCAGAAGAACAGAAAAACTTTGTCAGACACATAGAGACAAGGAAGATTGGATCTACCAAAAAACAGGTCTGGTGCTGGACCCTTACTTCTCCGCTACAAAAATCAAGTGGATGCTAGAACAAACCAATACAACAAACACAAATGACATTTTTTGCGGAACGATGAACACTTACATTGCTTGGAAACTTACAAGCGGAAAATCTTTTGTCACTGATGTAACAAATGCATCTAGAACGCAACTCATGAATACAGAAACAGGAAACTGGGATGATGATTTGTGTGACCTATTTACTGTACCTCGTACTATTCTTCCTCCTATTGTTGCATGCGATGAAACCATTGGCAAAACCAGTGGCTTGGGATTTTTACCAGACGGCATACCAATTTCGGGAATGGCAGGTGATCAACATGCGGCTTTATTTGGGCAAGCATGTTTTACACCCATGCAAGGAAAGTGCACATATGGTACAGGTGCGTTTGTTCTGATCAACACAGGTGATAAACGAATACTATCCCAACATCGTATGCTGAGTACAATTGCATGGAAAATCCAAAACCAAGTCACCTACGCACTTGAAGGATCTGTTTTTATCGCAGGGGCTGTTGTAGGTTGGCTTCGTGATGGTCTTGGTCTTATACAATCTTCCAAAGAAATAGAATCACTTGCATCAAGTGTAAAAGATTCTGATGGAGTGTACTTTGTACCTGCGCTTACGGGTCTTGGGGCGCCGCATTGGCATACAAAAGCAAGGGGCACAATCACCGGCTTACATCGTGGCACAAACAAAGCCCATATTGCACGTGCAGCACTTGAAGGCATTGCATTTCAAGTACACGATGTGATCAAAGCCATGGAAAAGGATACTGGACAAAAGCTACGCTCACTACGTATTGATGGTGGTGCAAGCCAAAATGATCTTTTGATGCAATTTCAGGCTGATCTTCTTGGTCAAACGCTTTCTCAAAGCGCGACCATCGAAACAACAGCACTGGGCGTTTGCTGGATGGCTGGACTTGGGATTGGACTTTGGAAAAGCATGGATGAAATTCAAGGGCTTTACCAAGAAAAACACCAATACAACCCTTTGATGCCTACAGATAAAAAAAAGCAACTGCTGTTAAACTGGGAAAAGGCACTTCAAAAGACAATGCTGTAACTAGGGGTTGTTACGGCAAAAGATCCAATACATTCTCAGGTGGACGACCTACAATCGCCTTTTTGCCACATACAAATATGGGTCTTTCAATCAATTCTGGATGCTTGCTCATGGCCTGTATAATCACCTTTTCACTTGCGCTAGCAAGCTTAAGATCCTTTGCAATTTTCTCATTTTTTCTCAATAATTCTGATGATTTAATTGATAAATGCGAAAGTAATTTCTTAATCTCGCTTTGGGTCAATGGATCTTTCATATATTCACGAATCTGCGGAGTTACCTTGGCCTTGGTTAAGATTTCAAGCGCTTGGCGGCTTTTGGAGCACCGGGGGTTGTGATAAAGCGTCATTTCGGGCATGCACAAGCTCATATCAAAGCCCTATTCAATATCCAAGTTAACTTTTTTGCTAGAAAATTGGGGCCAGACCATTATATAATTTACAAAGATTTAGAAAATCGGTACAACCCCGAGCCTTGAGGGGAAAACATTCAAGGAGGAAGTTTTGGCAAAAGCGTATTTCACCAAAAAAGAACTCAAAGAGTTCCGCGACATGATTGAAGAAAAAAAGGCGGAGCTTATTAAGATTATGAGAAGTTTTGAAGAAGCTGAACGTGCACGTGGAGATCATAGTGCGCCAGCTGATATTTCAGACGCAGCATCGGAAGAAATTGCCAGCACACTTCATTTTAGAATTCATGACAAAAACAGAAAACTCCTAAACGAAGTAAACAACGCGCTTAGAAAATTTGATACCGGTGAATTTGGCATTTGTGAAGGTACAGGCGATTATATCAGCAAAGAGCGTTTAAAAATTCGCCCTTGGACACGTTACTCGATTGAATACAAAGAGCATTTAGACGAAGAAAAACGTCGTTCTCAAATTTAGTTTTTACAAAAACTTTCTAAAAACCCGCTTTCTCTAAAAAAAGTGGGTTTTTTTATGCCTGCATTTCCTTGATAAGATCTTGGTAAAATGATTTCTGATGGGATGTAGCGCTGTCAATTGTACAAATTTTTTCTGCCAACTTGGTTCCCCAAAGCGCACACATATCCAATGCATGTCCCTTCATAATACCGTACATAAACCCTGCACAATAGGCATCTCCTGCACCTACAGTATTGTTTATTTTAATTTCACCCGTTGGTCTTTGCATAACGACATCATGACCCTTTAGTACGACCGACCCTTGTGGCCCAAGCGTGTATAAGACGTGTTCTATGCGATTTGTTTTCATATAGCTTTGCAAAAATTCAACCTCGCCATCAAAGTCCGTTTGCAATCCAGGTTGCCAAAGCTTAAGTTCTTGATCACTTAACTTAAGGTACCCTACACCTCGAATCCAATGCGTAAGAAGTTCCTGACTCCAGTAATTTTCTCGAAGATTGATATCCATAAAGACTTTCAATCCCCTTTTTTTCATCGCAGCAACAGAGTTACGTGTAACTTCATGACGAAGCATGTAGGTTCCATGGTACATCAAACTTTGTACGGGAAAATCAAGCCACGATGGCTTAAAGGTAATATGATCCAGAGCATGTTCAGGGGGACTTGGAAACTTATGACCACCCTTTTCATCAACGATAACTTGTAAATAGGCCGTAGGATGATCAGCATCCATCTGTATAAGTTTGGTAGAAAGACCCCATTCACGCACAAGCTCCAAAATATCGATTCCGTTTCGATCGTTACCTACTCGACTGATGTACTCACTCGCTACACCCAGACCATACAAATGCCAAGCTACATTTAGGCCTGAACCACCCAATCGTTTAGAACCGTCCTCAAAAAGATCCCAAATAGACTCGCCAAATATGATGATTTTTTCCATATCGTAAAGATCTGCTTCTTATCGCCTTGCGAAACCATTTCAAAGTAAAAAAAGTATGATAGATTACATTTTATGAAATCAAGCGTCACAGTGGGATTGATATGCGCCGCATTGATGTGCATTCATTGTGACGGCACCGAGCCAGAAAACCAAAAATTTACCACTGCACTCACATGGTTGGAAAACAGTCTACTTTCCTTGCCATCATTTGGCTCACAGATTGATGTTGATACATATCTAACGACCAATACCCCTGATCAAGATGATGATGGTGATGCTGCTATTTTTGACCTTTTGAATGACGTCTTTGATTTTGAGTGCCATCGTGAAACAGCAGACCTTGAGTTACGTTACTGTCCAGAAGACATATCAGAAGCGGCATCCAATGAATTTTCATTAGAAACCATCAACGGCATCCTAGCTCGCGCACTTCTTCATTTTTATACATACTATCCAGATTCATTAGAAAATGAATCCTGTGAAAGCACAGGTAGTTCAGAAGAAATTATTGGAAGCATTGAGTTTTCACCTGAAACAAGCCAAGACTTTAGTCTGTTATCTGATGATTTATGGCAATGCTTTGATAAAAAAAATGGTGCAGATGATGTTCAAATTTTTACCATGTACAACAAAGCACAAGATAATACGCTTTATGCACTTACTCAATTTAGACTTGGACAATTTGATGGCCAAGACAACTCAGACCAAATCATTGAAATATACGGGCGAAGAGAAAACCCAAACGATACAACTTATGCCATCATTGCATGGAATATTGTTCTTTATATAGACCGCACAGAAGCAAATGAACAAGACCAAACGCTGCGTCTTGTGCTGATGCTCAACCCTTCCTCAAAGAATTTTGTATTAAAATTTGCCAATTTTGAAAGGAGCGCAGACACAACAACTCCATTTGATGCAAAACAAGAAGTAATCATGCTTGGCCGAGCAGGTTACGATTGGGAAGCAAATAGTTACTTTTCTGGACAGTACTACCTAAAAACCAAAACAATTGATGATGAAAACTTCTATGAAAGACTTTACTGCGCAAGCAACCAATCTACACCCCAACTAGATGCGGATTGCTCGTCGATTCAAGATCAAGGCGAACTTTTTTTTGACCAAGCCAATGGATATTTTTCTTCCGGAGGCATATTCACCTTTTTGGAAATGAATTCTGAGGATCAAACCAATCTTGAAAATTTTTCTACTTTTTTTGATCAACCAAACTATATCACGTCAAATCAGTTAGCACTTCAAGATGATTTCCCAAGTAATATCGTGAACAATGACGACCCGGACGAAGAGTAATTCTTTCAAGTTTTAATTTTTTGATCATTTTTCATTGAATTTAAATGATACATTTCATGAAGTGGCTTTCTCGTATTTGGCTTTTCTCTTTCTTGAAACTCTTTGGGCAATTTTTTTACATCGTCTCTTTTGCCAATAACCAAGCCACACATCACTTCAAAATCATTTTTATCAACATGGAGCTCATCAAAAACACGTTCTTTATGGATGCCACCTAATCCATGCATGACATACCCCATCGCATAGGCTTGATAAACAAAAGACATCCACGCTGCTCCAGCATCAAATTGTGAAAATCGATTTGGACTTCCATCATGTTGAAAGTTTTTTCGAGCAAGCATAAATCCAATTCTGGACGCATTTTTGCACCAAATTTGATTACCTTCTAGGAGTAATCCCAAAAATTGATCAAACGTATCATCCGTTGAAAAAATAAAGTGCCATGGTTGATCATTAAAACAAGAAGGTGACCATCTAGCAGCGTCAATCATTTTCAGAAGATCATCTGATGAAATGTTTGTTTTGACCATGGATCGTGGAGACCACCGCTGATAAAACATTTCATCAGCCAACGGTCCCAACTCATGACGGGTTGAAAATAACGCAGTAGACATTACGATTGTCTTTCTTTTCTTTCAATTTCTCTCTCTTCTGCTTTATTTTTAAGTGCTCTACCTTTATCTGGTGTAGGATCCTTTACAAGACCGTACACTTCTTTTCCATCATGGCCATCCGGCAAATATTCTGTGATTGGATTTCCATCTTCGCAGACAAACAATAGACAATGGCAATATTTATAGATTTGCATATCATCGCAAGGGCAAACCCATGTACGATGTTTAATCTCCTCTTGTTTATCTGGATAAAATCTACATGGACAAAGAGGTCGACCAATATCATCAATATGCTTTGCTAGACCCAATTCTACAGCGACTCTAACTTCATCATTTGGATGTGTGGTTGTGCCTGATTTATTTGTATACGCATCAACAAGCTTTCTTACTCGTTGTAAACTTTGATCTGTTGGTTGATTCACGCTCATAACTCCCTTTTACAAATTGATTTTAGAATGAGTCTAAATTGAAGTTTATCAAATGTCAACGATTCACAAGCAATAAAAGCCTCTTTTGGCCTTGATTTACAGGTCAATTGGTATATGAAGGCCCCCCATATGAAGACGATCAAGGATAAGCAGGGAAAAACAATCATTACTTATATTGAAGGTGACGGAATTGGACCAGAAGTCATGTCCGCTGCACGCAAAATCATTGATGAAACAAATGCAAAAATTAGCTGGGAACCCTGTGTAGCTGGAAAAAAAGTATTTGAGCAAGGAAATCAATCTGGTGTTCCACAAGAAACGATCGATTCAATCAAAAAAAATGGTGTAGTATTTAAAGGCCCACTTGAAACACCTGTAGGATTTGGTCAAAACAGTGCAAACGTAACACTTCGAAAGCTCTTTGAGACCTACGCAAATATTCGCCCTGTTCGCGAACTACCATCTGTAATCACCCCTTTCAGTGGAAGAAATATAGATTTGGTGATTGTTCGGGAAAACGTAGAAGATTTATATGCAGGCATTGAATACATGCAAACACCCGGTGTTGCTGAAAGCTTAAAACTTATCACACGTAAAGGTTGTGAAAAAATCGTACGACTAGCATTTGAGTTTGCCATTTCAGAAGGTCGTAAAAAAGTTCACTGCGCAACAAAAGCAAATATTATGAAGCTTTCTGAAGGGCTATTGAAAAAAACCTTTGAATCTGTTGCTTCACGTTACCCTGAAATCGAAGCAAAACACATTATTATTGATAATTGTGCACACCAGCTTGTAAGATTTCCGGAAGAGTTTGACGTCATTGTTACAACCAATATGAATGGTGACATTCTTTCTGACTTAACGTCAGGTCTAATTGGTGGTCTTGGATTTGCACCTAGTGCAAATATTGGAAAAGAAGCAGCTATGTTTGAAGCTGTCCATGGAAGTGCTCCTGATATTGCAGGAAAAAATATCGTCAACCCAACCGCTGTTATCCTTGCAGGTGTTATGATGCTTCGTCACATTGGTGAACTTGAAGCAGCCGATCAAATTCAACAATCAATTCTATTTACCCTTGAGCAAGGAATTTACACATCAGATGTCAACAAGACCAATGCTGTTTCTACAACCGAATTTACCAAAGCAGTAATTAATAACCTTGGGAAAAAGCCAAAAGGATGGGTTGATCGAGAAACCAAACAAATGCGCATGCCAGAAATCAAAAATGAAATCGCATTTGTGAAAGCGCAAACAAGACGCTGCTTGGGTTTTGATATCTTCCTTGAAAGCGGATCAAATGCAGCTGAAATTGGATCAATGCTTAAAGAAATGACAAAGGATAGCGCTCTTACTCTAAAAATGATCTCAAATCGTGGTACGAAAGTCTATCCTGACATGGGAGCCTATACAGACTGTATTGATCATTGGAGATGTAGATTTGTAGCTAAAGATCCATCAAGCAATGTACAAAGTGATGACATTACTGAACTTACAAAATCATTAAGCTCTAAGTTTGAATGGATGCATATTGAGAAACTATGGGAATTTGATGGCGAAAGATCATTTAGCTTGTCACAAGGCGAAGACTAAAAAACTCGCAACGCTTCAATCGCTCTACAATATTTAGAAAACCTTGATGATGGATGTCCTACAACGGAAGTTGACTCATCTTTTGACATATCATGAGGCGTTTTGATTTCAAAAACAGATAAATGTTCCAATGACTTTTGATGATTAATTTCAAGTTTTCGATTGATGCCCTGATACACAATGTTCTGATCCCAAGTAGAGCGAATTCCTTTTGCATTTTTAAAGTACGTTCTACGGTAAGAAACCATGGCTGTTGGAATAAGCAATTGATCAGGAGAAAGTCTTAAAATATCTTGTACACTTTTTGGTGCGTCATAAAAATAGCTTTGACTTTTCTTTTCACGGTAATGTTCAAAACTCCATTTTTCCTCCCACACACCTTGGCATAAATAATTTTCATTATTGTACCACCGAAGACGAATTTTTTTTCTCGGAACAATACCTTCTTGGCTTTGGTGGTACAAAAAGCCTTCTTTTGTATCAAAATATATAGAATGAACCCACCTAGGTGGATGATCTGCAATCATTGCCAACCTTGATAGACAAGGATTAACTTTTAAAAATGAATCAAAAATAAATTTAATTTCTTGTCTCTTCATGGTGAATCTCACTATGTGGGTCTCGATAAATTCCTGCATCGCACTTGTTATGCGCATATACCAAAGAAGCCCCACCAAATTCTTGTTTTTTTTGAAAGCTACTTAAACATTGATGCTTTATCTCTGATGCTTTTAAATACTCTACCCTTACACTAGATTGATCTTTTGAAACTACACCGTCTTGTGCGTCTTGAACTATGATTTCACCCAATTGAGCTGTTGATCTTTCGCCAATGGATATGCCCTTATCTCCACAATGCATAAGGTTTGCATTTTCTATTGAATATTGACCCGATGACACATCCAAACAGTCATTGCCAGCATGCTTAACCACAATATCCCTAATTTTAATATTTGAAAAATCTATATCGATAGCATCTTGGTATGCATGATAAACCTTAATAGAATCCACAGTACCATGTGAGCGAATCAAATTCAGACCATCTTCACACTGCATATCTTCGACAAGAATAGTTCCTCCATCAAATTCTGTATCAATGAATGTTATACACGATGTAAGTAAATTCACATCATAACGAGAAGCATCATCACCTGTATATTTTTTATGCTCTTTTACACTTTTTTTAACATATGCATGGATTTCATCACTCTTTCCTATAGTACCACTTATAACAATTTTTGATGTATATGGATTTTCCAATTCAAATATAATTTTTCTCTGATGATGAGACTGTTGAATATCCACAAAAGTCACTTGGTTTTCTTTCACACGAATGGTTTGTTGTTGTGATTTCTCACCAATAACTTCAAAAGCTTCTGTTGGCATTGTTAAATCATCAACTACACCCAACATCCAAGGATATGTATTTATGCCTTCTTCATTGATAGGCGGATGTTGTCCACTCAAAGCATTAACAATAGATCCTTTAAATATACTACAAGGTTGATATGATTTTTTATCCAATAAAAATTGGCACTCGTAATATTGACCATCTTTATACGTAAAGCTTTCTACAACACCCTTTGTAAAACCTACCGAGAAGTCTGTTGGCATAGAAGTTTTGTTAAATCTATGTCTTCTTTTTTGAAGTGCATAAGAGCTGATCCAACTTGAATATTGATCTTTTAATGATAAAACGTCATACATGACACACTTTTGCAAAGCATCCAGCTTTTTTCCAGATCTATCCTTATATATTTTTTCAATTTGATCCACATATGGTTGATAAGACTTTGCAGAGGATAGCTTCTGATTTAAACTTTGAATACTTTTCGAATCGATGCAAGGAGAATCTAAAATCTCATTCATTGCATTACCATCATAATA
>JAGRAZ010000038.1:12016-15645 GCA_020434345.1 Bdellovibrionales bacterium | reverse complement strand
ATATATTTTCTGGAAGCCCTTTTGATCTAAAGCTAGTTAGAAGATTATCAATTATTTCTGTATACCCATCCAATTCTTTTTCTATTGTTCGCATACTGTCAAATAACAGTTCCATTCTGGGTGCAAGACTTTCTGTAATTTTTACCATATGGATCAACTTTTCTTCAGAAGGATGCAAAGGCTCGCCATTTATTATTTTATCTTCAATGCGTTTGATGGCTTTGGGGTCAGTATAAAATTTTCCACTTGAAGAAGCTGCTTCTGAATTTCCGTGGAGCGCTGTAGGTGCTTGTGAAGCATGATCAGATCCTGAAGATTGCATTGGAGAGGATCCAGTTACAGGCTCAACACCCTCTCGCATACGTTTATGAAATTGCGTGGTTTCTATAATATATGCTGCTTTGTCAGATCGATCCAATGAACCTACATTGAAATAAACTTCTATATTGTCTGTTACGACCCTCTTTTGAAAATCATAATACACAACACGCTCACCCTCTTTTCTTGCATTGAACATATGACCTGTTTTAATTCTAGGGGGATTAGGAGGTACAATTACAATTGCAGTTCCTCCGTCTTCCATAGACAAAAGCCTATTGTGTAACGCATCAGGCTTAAAGAAGCGCTGGCTTGTGGCTCCATAATAACTTTCAGCTTCTTTCACTGATTTAGTTGGAAGCATCCCATCAGCGTCTTGTCCGCGAACAGTTGCTTCAAAAAATGAATCATCTAACGCACAAGCGTTTCCAACCTTGGAGCGCGCAAGAAATGCATCCGCGCCAAACGAATGACCTGTACAATTGATTTCCCCATAACCACTGGCTGGAACTTGATCATCTATAGATGAAGGAAGATTAAAATCTGATGGGTCAGATTTAGAATTTATAACTTTCCATTCTAAAGAACGTCCCCATTTTTGCGCATCTACATCAAGAATTGAATTATCTGCAACTGATAAAACACGTCGTTGACCAGAAGCGGATGTAAAAATCATATCTGATCCACTTCGCACTCCTCTCATGACTTGATTGGCTTGATCGACCAAGATAAAGTTTTCATCAAACCAAACCAATAACCCCTCTTTGTGTACTTTGGCTCCAATCCTTTCTGCAACCAAGGCCTCATCAAACCACTCTTTTGACATATCATTTTGATCGATTGTTATGACTCTACGATCTATATTCAATTCTATTTGATAAGGATCACTTTTGATAATAAACGCTTGTGTATCGTTAAAAGTTGATTTTCTAACGACTCGTTTACCTACCATGGACCACTGAACTTGGTTCAATTCAACTGAATCAAATTCTTTGCCTTCAAATTCGATTACTCTACTTGCTTCTGCGTCATGATAATACGCTTTTTGGAATTTACCATTTGGCTTAGCAACCAGTACAGAACTCCATTGTTCATCATACGCAACTACCTTATAGTCTGTTCCAAATTCCTTCTCTGCTAATTCTTGTGCATTTTTTATTAATTTATCCGTTGATTTCTGAGAAACTGAAGAACCCCCTATGGCATAACTTGCATTTGTATCTGGAAACAAGTCTATAACCAATTCATCAATTTCCTTTTCCTCAAGACCCAGTGAGCGAAGTTTTCTTTCTGCTCTGGAAATTGCAAAAGCTCTTTTCTCTGCTTCCGTAGCGTAGGTTTCAGGAATTTTTCTCAATTCACGTGCTTCATCAATAATGTATTTTTTGGTTACTTCAATCTGCTCTGGTGTTCGCAACGGTGCAACAGACTGAACATGTGAACCTTGTACAGCTTGTACATTTCTTCTTGCGCGTGGTTTTGCAGAAGCCACAAATTTTTGAATATTTTTCAGATTTTTAAGTGCTGCCAAATCTACAGCAGAAAATACACCCGCTACAATCGCCATACCCAACTGCCCTAGATATTTTTTGTATTCTTCTCGAAATGAGTTTGGATGACTTTTTCGTAAACCTGTATAGGTTGATGCTTTGATTTTTTCATAATGCCTAAAGGCTTCAAAAGCACCATGACCACTGTAAATTGCATCGGCTGCACCCAATACCATACCCACGCCGAGTGCAGTGTGTGCTACCATCATAAAACTTGCACTTGCTGCACCAGCAAGACCCGCTCCAATACCTGAACCAACTCCAGTGAGAATTAACACCCCTGCTGCAACCAACATCACTGTACCAATGGTCTGAACTCTTTTTTCCTTTTTCCTTTGTGCAATGGTTGCCTTGACCATACTTTTTATGATGGTTGAAACCATGGTCGGGTTTGATTTGGCAACAACAATGGCTGCAGATGGATAGTATAAGATCATTTCTTCAATCGCATCTTCTAGGTCTGCGTTAACTTCTCTAAACATTGCAGTCTCTATTACAGTTTGCGCTTTTCCTCTTAACGTGTTTCGCTTTACATTTTGATCTGATGCGTATTTTTTTCCATACTCCTGAAGCAACATATGTAACTCGGTAATTCCTTTTTGTGTTTCGTCTATGGCTTCTTTGATTGCAAGACGTAACCGCGCTAAACCTTCTTTTGAACTTGTTTCTTGTTCATTATGATTTAAATATACAGGCGGACTATAGCCATCAGGATTTAAAATTTGATTTAAGTTATACAATGGATTGACAGCTTCATGCTGAATCATATCCATGGCTTGTAGCGTTTCTTCCTTGCCAAATTCACGCTTAACAAGGTCAGTCATCCCCGTATAAGCCCAGTGCGAAAACTCCGCGATCTTTTTTACACTTGCGACTGCTTGCTCAATAACCGATTGTTCTTTGCGTTTTTGTTCATCATCATACGAATCACCAAACACATGAAAAGGTTGCACACCTTGCAATGTATCTGTCAAAAGTAAAACCCCAGATTTTTTTGAAAACATTTCTAAATATGTTGTTTCATATTTTGCTTGATGAACATCTGCGCTTTCACTCAACTTTGTAGAAATAACTTGTCCAAGAGCTTCATTGGCTTTTTCAATACCTTGATTGATTTCATTGGCCACTTGATCGATTTTATACATTGGACGAAAATAGTTTGTCTGCAAAACCGCTTCTGCCATAGAGGAACATGAGTAATGCTCAAGTACCGTATCATTTTTGGTTTCAAAATCCTTATCAGGTGATGGATCTTTCAACCCATTGGGGGCTGTATCACAGTATGTTGTAATTAGTGTTTTCTCGATTTTTTCTTCCCAACTGGGAATATCTTTATCTTCTGGTACATCAAGAGAAAGTAAATAAACATGTGTAGCCATCGCCTGGCCGATTGCAACCCGATACATGTTTTTAAAAGTTTCATAGAGATGATTGTGCTGTGCTTCCAGTCTTTGCGCTTCTTGAAGATGGTCTAAGTTATCATCTTGAATTGTAAAGTTTAAACTTCCTTTGACAATGTCATCGCGCAAACTTGTGATGAGCATTGATAATGCGTCAATTTCAGAAATACCTATTTGATCTTCATATTCTTTCCCAGTGTTATACGCATCTAAAATAGGCTGCGCTCTTTTTACAAGTGCTTCGTACACAAACTTAAAACTTTCAGTTGATTGATATACTTTCCACAATGGTTCACTTGATTTGATTTCATCCATTGAAAAGCTTTGTTTGATCAGTTCATGTGTAATTAAAATTAAATCA
>JAGRAZ010000038.1:0-12006 GCA_020434345.1 Bdellovibrionales bacterium | reverse complement strand
TTGTCTTGAGATGTAAAAACAGTGACATAACTCTGATAGGCATCCTCAAGCCTCTCCGAAAGCGGCTTCTCTACAACTTCCTCTGTTGAAGATGAATGAACTTCACCGACTGCTCTTGCCACATCTGGAAAAATCCAAAAAAAGCATAAAATGAAGGCGATTAACCTAAAAATAGTGTGTCGCTTTTGATATGTTGCATAACCCATCATGTGTGTTTTTTCGATTGCTCCTTTACATAAGCAAGAAGTGGACCATTGTAATTTATAATGATATCAATAAGTTATGTATTTGTTGGGTGCCCATTTTTTTCTCTTTTTTCGCATGGGTGGGACTTTGTCATTGGGACATAGTTAGGGTAAAAGACCCCATCATAATAGGTACTTGCTTGCCCTTGTAGTTCAATGGATAGAACGAGGGATTCCTAATCCCTAGATTCAGGTTCGATTCCTGGCTTGGGCACCAACCGTCGCTCCTTTGGAGCTATGGTTGGCAGGCCAACCTTACATTCTTGTAAAGCTTCGAACGACTGGCCAACCTTCATTCTTGCAAAGCTTTGACTGGCAGACCATTGGAATTAGAATCGAACAGTGTTCGGCTACTTGTTTAGCAAGCCTTCGCTTGCATGGTGGCTTGGGCACCAACCGACGCTCCTTTGGAGCTATGGTTGGCAGGCCAACCTTACATTCTTGTAAAGCTTTGAGCGGCAGATCATTTTCACCAATACCAGAATTCACGTATACAGGTCTCCCTGTATTCTAAGAATTCCGATTCGTTTTCTAGATTACAAAAATTAGGAATCTATACAGAAGCTAATGTGTACAATGGATACTGACTGATTTTGTCGCGACCTTTGAGGTCTTTAAGCTCAATCACAAAACTCAAACCAGAAATCTCTCCACCACATTTTTTGACAAGTTCAACACTCGCCTGTGCAGTGCCACCAGTTGCTAAAAGATCATCCACGATGATAACTTTCTGCCCCGCTTGGATTGCATCTTCATGAATTTCAAGTGTATCCTCACCATACTCGAGAGAATATGTATGAGAATGTTTTTTTGAAGGTAACTTGCCTGACTTACGAATGGGAACAAATCCTGCACCCAATTCATTGGCAATCGCAGATCCTAGAATAAAACCTCTGGCTTCAATGGAACAAACAGAAGCAATTTTCTGTCTTTGAAAAGGTTCGCACATGGCTTCAATAATGTTTCCAAACTCCACTGGATCTTGAAAAACTGTTGTCAAATCGTAAAAAAGAATCCCCTCTTTTGGAAAATCAGGAACTTTCCGAATTTTTTCTAATAATGTGTTCATATCAAACATGATGTCCTTTCCAAATCTTGTTTACAATATACACTAGGCGACAGATTTTGCTTCAAAAATCGTCTCTTGATCAAGCACATGTTCTTGGTCAAGGCGAACAGAAACCGTACGAGAAACACCGGGCTCTTCCATCGTCACACCGTAAAGGTTGTTGGCCATATGCATAGAGCTCTTATTGTGTGTGATCACAATAAATTGTGTTTTTTGTGACATTTCCTTCACCATCGCAACATAACGAAGCACGTTTGCATCGTCTAATGGGGCATCCACCTCATCCAAAACACAGAACGGTGGAGCTTTGTATTCAAATATTGAAAACAGCAGCGCAATTGCGGTTAATGCCTTTTCACCACCCGAAAGAAGGTTCATGTTTTGTAATTTCTTACCGGGAGGTTGTGCAAATATATCAACGCCACTTTCAAGGATATTTTCAGGATCCACCATGACAAGACGTGCTTTACCGCCTCTGAACAGACGTGGGAAGATTTTTTGAAACCGTTCATTCACTTCTTGGTATGTTGTTTCAAATTTTTCTTTGGTCGTTTTATTGATTGTCTTGATTGCATCATGCAACGATTCAAGGGATTTTTCCAAGTCCTCTTTCTGTGTAGATAAAAACACAAATCGATCTTTTAATTCTCCAATTTCATCAAGTGCGGCCAAATTCACATTACCAAACTTATGCACTCGATCTTTGAGTTCTTCTCTCTGCTCCTTGTACTCAGTTACATTCTCAGGTGTAATTTTGAGTGATTCATCATCAGAAAACTCAGAAATACAATCTACAAGTTCCTTTTCATAAATTTCACGTACTTGATTTTGAAGGTTCTCCATTTTGATAGAAACTTCACTCAATGTTACTCTTACTTGATTGAGCCCAGCTTGTTGATCTTCTTTAGATCTTCGAAGTTGTTTCAAGTCTTCTTGTAGGTGATTGAGCGAAAGGTTCAATTCATCATGCGTTATACGTAAATCAGAATTTACTTTTTCTTGATCTTCATACATCGTCAAAGAGTTTGCTAATTGGGTTTCAAACTCTGCGATTTTTTGTTTTTGAACTGTAATATTTTCACTATGCTCGGAAGTTTCAGTACTTAAACTTTTCTTTTGTTCAACAGAAAGTTCAAGGGTAGATTGAATTTGAGATCTCTCTCTTTGTAAACCTTCAAACTTTTCTAACACACTTGTTAGATGAATTTGGTAGCTATGGATATCTTGTTGATACGTTTCAAAGGCTTGTTTACTTTCTTGATAATTTTTTGTTAACACTTCAATGGTAGATTCAAGATCATTCATTTGCGTTTCTGCATTTGATAGATCGGATGATATCTTTTCAATTTCACCATCTGCTTGGTCCATTTTCACTTTGATGTTTTCAGTTTGCGTTACTTTTTGTGCTTTTTGTTTTGTCAAAAACTCAATTTTGTTTGCAATCTTTTGAAGAGTTAAACCAAGCTCTGTACTTTTTTGGTTTTCATTTTTAATATCCGCTTGAACTTGCTCTAAATGACCTGTTAACTTTTCAAAAGTGCGATCTACTTTTTCTTTTTCCTCTACTAAAGTGCGCTTTTTGTCTTTAATGGGTTCAATTTGGGTTTTGATTGCTTCAATTTCTTGACGAATCTCTAAGTCTCCATGCGCCTCCGTCCATGGACCCACATGAAGCATGCCACCCTCCTCAAGATAGTCTCCTTCTTTTGTCACAAAGGAATACTGAGGGTATTTTTTACCCAATTCAATCATAGAGGTAAGATTTTCAACCACATAAACATTGATAAGCTTAGAAGCCACAGAAGGCACTGAAGAAATGTCTACCCATGAAGAAAGTGATCCCAACACTGAAGCATCTTGTAATGTTGGTACATTTTGGCTGCTTGTGTGCTTTGTTAAAATAAGTGCTCTTGATTTTTGTTCCTCTTTCAAAAAGGCAAAAACGTCTTTACTGGTTTCAAAAGAGTCAACAATAACACTTTCTATCCAATCCGATAAAACAGCCTGAACGCACTTTTCATACCCTTCTTCAATGTGAATTAATTCACCCAAAACACCCATTACACTTTGAAATGGGTTGTCAGAGTGTTGACGTTTCATAAGGTTTTGAACAGTTTTGGTATATCCCTGATATGTTTTTGTAAATTCAACCAAGGCCTGTAGTCTTGATTCTTTTTCTTGTAAGTGCAATGTAATTTCCTGAAGTTGCTCCTCAACTTGCATTTTATAATTTTCAGTATCAGCAATTTGATCTTCAAGTTGTTGTTGGTTTTCTTGAAATCCGAAACACATTTGCTGAACTTGATCGAAAAGAATTTTTTGCTCGTCAGCTTCTGACTCAGCGTGCGTTATCTCATCTACAACGCTTGCTAGCTCTTCATTGATTTCACCATAATCTTTTTCTAAATGAACAATTTGCTCTTTAAGTGACTCAATTTTACTTTTGCACTCTGTTTTACGTGTGACAGTTTGTATATGTGATTTCTTAGATTGATCTAGATTTTGCTCAATCTCATTCAACTCACCTTTTCGCCCTTCAAACAAACTCATTTTTTCTTCTAACTCAGCTTGAATGCTTTGCTTCTTTGTTGAGATATTTTCAAGATCGAGCTCAATTGCAGAAAGCCTTTCATTATAACTTAAAATGTCTTTTTCAAGTTTCGTGATTTTTTCCTGATCTATCCCTATTTGACGCTCTGAATTGGCAATCGAGCTTTTGCAATGCCCGATTTCATGCTCAACTTCTTGAATAGATGATTTTTTAGAAAACAATTCCTGCTGAGATGCTTGAAATGATCTCTCAAGCTCATCCACTTCTATTCTCTTTATTTCAAATTGGTTTTCTACCTCTTGTAATTTTGCAGATAGCTGCGTCAACGCAACTTGACTTTCGTCATCGGTTTGCAACAGCGTTTCCTTCTGAGATTGAAAATGTGTGTACTCATAGGCTGAAAGTTTAATATCAAGTGTTTCAAATTCTTTTTTAGCAATCGTAAACTTTTCTGCTTTTTTTGCTTGTCTTTCAAGAGATGCAATTTGCTTTTCAAGCTCTTTTACAATGTCTGTAACACGCAATAAGTTCTGCTTGGTAGAATCAAGCTTGCGAAGCGCTGCTTTTTTACGTTGTTTATATTTGGTGATTCCTGCAGCTTCTTCGATCATCAAGCGTCGGTCCTCTGGGCGACCTGAAACAATTGCTCCTACTTTACCTTGCTCGATAATTGAGTATGAACTTTGTCCAATGCCTGTATCCAAAAACAAATCATTAATATCGCGCAAGCGACATGGTGTTTTGTTGATAAAAAATTCACTGGTGCCATCACGAAAAATTCTACGAAGCACAGTGATTTCTGCATACTCATTATAGTGTGAAGGTGCTAGACGCTCTGTATTGTCTAAAGTTAATTGCACTTCCATCATGCTTGATGGCGGTCGACGGTCACTACCTGCAAAGATAAGATCCTCAGAATTTTTTCCACGTAATTGTTTATAACTTAGTTCACCCGTAACCCATTTTAATGCGTCAACCACATTACTTTTACCACAACCATTTGGACCTACAATTCCTGTAATGGGAACATTAAAAGAGAGTGTTGTCTTATCTAAAAACGATTTAAAACCTGTTACCTGAAGATGTTTAATTCTCACGAATACCTCAAATGTTGATCATAGAGAAGTGTTGCAAACGCGCGGTTCTTATCAGATCCACTGTGCTTTGTACTATCAGAAACTAACCCCAAAATTCAAGCACAAAATGACCATACAATATATTGTATGGTCAATAAAAACCCTATTGTACAATCTTGTTAACTTCTTGATTTTTAAGACTAATTCGAGCAATTGCCCCTGCGGCTCTGTACAAAACATACGCTACTGGGAATGATTGATTTTCTTTTTCAATTACAACCGTGCGAAACGCTTGGCTACGTCCGGGTGGATTGATGGGATTGATGCCTTGTATGGTTGAAAACGTAAAGAAATCATCCGTCGTGACAGGTTCATTTAAAGATGACCGAATATACAAAGCGATTTCACCACCATCACTTTCATAGGTTTCATCTCTCTGTACGCGGTTTTGTTGCAAGCCTGATGTAGATCCAATCACTAGATAGCTATCTTGACTTCGCACCATGATCGCTTGATCACCCTGTTCACTTGGAACTTCTTCCAAAGTAATCTGCGTTGCTGAATCAATACTTTCAATCGTATACAATTGGTTTTCAATATCTACAAGATCACCTTCTTGGACAAAGGTATCTCCCAGATCAATGCCAGAAAAAGTAACTTGAGCGCCAGCTACAACGACATCTTGTGTTCCCAAATCCGGGAAAACACCTTGATACACAAGCTGCCAATTTTCTGTTTTGGTTTTAGTATTAAATGTTCCTACCGAAATTAGCTCAGGGCTTGACGCTTCACCATTGTCATAAAAATGTAAGTTTTCAAATTTTGCATCGTCACCCGGTTCTGTATCAACTCTTTTAAATGCACTGATGTCGATAATTTCGACCTCACCAGATTGCAAAGGTACAAGTGCAAATTCGTCACCATTCTGTTCAAAAATTGTAAAATCTTCTGGCACAAACTGAAATTCAATGGTGTCAGTAGTCTCAGCATTATCCAAATCCCATTTTACAACAGATTTATTTTGCATATCTAAAACATACAATTTGGAATCCATTGCTTTAACAAAGTGTACTTTGGCATCTGCTTGATCTGTTAAAGTGATCATCGACAATGCATCACCATCGATGTCATACACTTCAACTTGGTTGGTTTGTCCATCCACAATCCATATCGATTCATCTGCATAACTCATGCGCAAAGGAGATCCCAGAGCCAAAGCTTCTGTATCAATGACTGTTAGTGTATCGAGATCAAATCGAATCAATGAAGCTGCATTTTTGGTAAGAATATAAAGCACGCCATCATGAATCAATAGATCTACAGGTTCATCAGCCAATTCTAACGGCTTGGCTTTCATCGTAGAAAATTGAAATCGGTCTTTATTACTTACCCTACGAGATCCCGGCTCAATAATAAAAGAAATTTCATCATCATCAGAAGTGTATGAACTTGAAAGTTCGGCCAAAGAGTTTTGCAGTCCAATTTGTGCACCTGTTACTTCAAACAGTTCGTCACCTTGATGCCGCACCAACCAACTTTCAATACCATCATCCATGGACATTACTTCTATACTTTGCAGTGATAGTTGCGACTGAGATCCTTTATTAAAAAAGAGAGGTTTGCTCGCAGAGCGATGTGTTGTTGATCCTAAGTTTAGGGTATTCCAAAATACATTTTTTTTATTTGCAAATGAATCTTGTGCAAGTTGATATCCCCAAATGACTTTTTGACCTGCATCCGCTACAAACACACGATGCGGCTCAGTTGTGTCATCTAGCGCCAACGCAACAGGTTGATCACCTGCAGGCATGGGTGTTTGGTCCCAATCATCGCCATCAAGCGCATCAATAATTTTATCATCCAACACATCAAACACGATGACGGACTTGCTGTATTCATCAAGTACATACCCTAGGCGGAACACATCCGATCCAACATCAATGACTTGGTCTGAAACTATAATTGAAATTGGTTTAACCACTGCACTTCGACGATCGCTTCGATTACCTGAGCAATGTGTGATCAAAAACGCCATTAAAGCCACAATACACACTTGATACTTCATGGCAGCACCTCAATCTCAGACAGCGTTGTACTATCCATTCGTGTTAGGGTATTTGAAAAGAAATCTAAACTTATCAACTCAGATGAGCCTGTTTCAAAAAACAAAGAACCCGGCCCTCTTCCTTCTGAAAGTGTAATCCGGTTTGTAATTAAAAGTGTTGCTAAATCGATTTGTAAAACCTCGTTGCTATCTTGAAGGCTCACAAAAGCGGTGTCTTGTGCATCATTTAGAATAATTTCATTAGGAATACCAAACAATGGAATTGTATTGATCACAACAGGATCAATAACTTCAAACGAAATACCATTGTCGGTTATTTGTGAAACATCCACAACGAGAATAGATTGAAGCCCAGCGTGTGCAAAGTATCCTCTTCCAGCACCATCAAATGCAACACTTCGTACGCCAGATGTATTTCCGGCAAGAGATAAAAACGATATGACTCCCTCGTTTTCAATATGCTCTGCATCAAACAAGTAAACAAAATTGGATGACGGATGCAGCAAGTAAAACAATCCAGTATCAGGATTTTTACTCATTCTGCTAACGCCTCTGGCTGGATACTTTTTGTTTTGGTCAATGGTTAACGCTGACGTAATTCGCAAACCTTCATACCGATCTTCATCATTTAAATCTGTAACTTCTAGCGAGTCAGCATCGACAATCGTCATGGTGCCCAACTGATTCAAAACAATATATATGTCACCATAATCTTGCGTTTCAACCAGCGCAATATCGCTAGGAACATCGTCAGCTTCAAATGCATTTGTTAGAGAATTTGAAATAATTGGAGTCACTTCTTCTTCATCAAAAGATATGGCAAGACCATCTTCACCCGGAATCTGAAAAGAATATACACGAACATACCGATCAAGATCAGGGATAAGAATGCGTTCTCTGTCATTGTCAATTAAGGGTCGAATCCCAAAATTGACTGTATAGTGCTTTGTATCCTCAAGTACTGTTTGAGTATCGACATCATAGGCAATCAATGACCCAAAAGGCTCTTGCAAGTTAATATTGGTATTGGAAAGTAACGCGATATTTGTACCCGGAAATACTTGAAACGAGGCTGGGGCATTCAGTGTTCCCTCAAAGTCATCAGAAAATAGTGGTGCTTCATCACACCCCACCGTGAGTAACAAAACAACCAAGAATAATCGCATATACATAGGGATGCTTGGTATCAAATTTTACGTCATGCTTAAAGAAATCTTGTTGATAAAATCATTGATTTTTTGGCCCGATCACATATCTACACACCTTATATCACAACAAGTCTAGGCATGAACGCCTTGATATGAAGGAGAAAATCATGATTAAAATTGGCCAACAAGCCCCAGAATTCAAAGAAACTGCATATGTAAACGGAGATTTCAAAGAAGTGTCTCTTTCTGATTACAAAGGAAAGTGGCTTGTATTTTTCTTTTACCCGCTTGACTTTACATTTGTATGCCCTACTGAGCTTCGCGCTTTTGCACAAATGCACAAAAAATTTACCGATGCAGGTGCTGAAGTGCTTGCCTGTTCAACGGACAGCAAATTTTCGCACAAAGCTTGGTATGAAAAAGATCTACCTGAAGTGAAATATCCCGTTTTGGCAGATTTTACCAAACGCGTAAGCCGAAACTACGGTGTACTTAATGAAGACACTGGATTTGCAAACCGTGGTGTATTTATCATTTCTCCAGAAGGAAAAATTGAATATGCAGCTGTTACTGCAACAAGCGTTGGCAGAAATACAGAAGAAGTGTACCGCATTTTACGCGCAACACAAGAGCCCAACAACTGTCCAGTGAACTGGCAGCCCGGCGAAAAAACACTATAAGTTTTATCATATAAAATAATATAAAACGTAAAAGGTCCTTGATTACAATCAAGGACCTTTTTTTATGCATCAAAAACGATGTGTATTGTATTTATATCATTCGACGATTTTTTCTTTATCTATATTTACTTTGAATACATTTCAATCGTACATGGAAAATAAACAGGGTTAAAAATATAACTGTCCATCATTTTGGTATCTCCCAGAGGATGCGCCTTTTTGGCCAGCTCATGATCGACTTTGAAGTTGTAAACAGCAAAAATATGAATTGGAATTGTTATTTTCGTATGGGCATCTTGTGAGCAAACCCAATGATCGCAACCTGTCACTGTAAGCTTTGGATTCTCAGCAATAACACCATAGTAAATCCCCTCTGTCGTATCTTGTACTTCTTGTAAAAAATCTGCACTAAAGTAGGAAGCATGTGCTGTTTCTAGCTTTGGCAAAAACTTGTCTGCACCCAGCTGATTAGGAAACTCCTCTTTTTTAACTGCTTTCAAAACACGCATGTTCCGTAGCAGATCATCTCTATAATCTGTTGTTTCTAGACACGTGCTTGCGCCAATCATTTGATAGAGCTGTTCATAGCTAAATACCTGTGACCAAACATTTGTTGAGATAAGTATGGAACATATCAATGTGGAAATAAGCTTTTTCATATCGAACCCAATAATTGACGCATTATATCATTATTTGCTGCTTTTGGAAACTGCCTTTATAATAAGGAACGAACATCTAAAAAAAGTGCCAAGATGACCTGTCAAAAGAAGTGTGCTACATCCTGCAACCAATTTCTTACGCCACTCTAGCTCAGTTGGTAGAGCAACTGATTCGTAATCAGTAGGTCGCCGGTTCGATTCCGGCGAGTGGCTCCATGTACCATTACAAATCGTTGTTCTGGAATTCTTGTTTACCGGTTAACTGCTATACCGGTATTAAGGTATTGTTCTAATCCTATTTGCTATCACTTCATAAAACAAATCGAACCCGGTTCGTCTGTTGTTGATGCAAGCCTTCGCTTGCTTGTGGCGAGTGGCTCCATATACACCAACAAGTATTCTCGTATACCGGTTAACAGGTATTCAGGAATACAGAGTTCATAAATTTTTTATATATTACAATTAACCAGCACAAACTAAAACTGGGTTGATATCCCAAGAGATATGAAAAAAGGAACACGAACTTGGTCCACATTTAAAATCATCAAATCAAATCCTCCTCGTAAGACGGGTTTGAGAACAAACTTTGGTTTTTGTATTAAGGGTAGATCATTTTCAAAAACCCACTGAATACCATAGCCTCGATCCTCATCACCACTATGAGAAAAACGATAGTACAAAAAACTTGCTTGAATAGAAGGATTAAACCAAGTTGCTGAGTTTGGAATCACGCGATGAAACGTGGGGCCTACACCCAAGTAGGTTCCACGAAAAAACACACCTTCCGCCAACAGACCTACAGAGAAAAACTCATTCGTCTTAAACGTTGCATACAAACCCGCACGAAACTGATCATAAAACCCCTTCCCTTCAAATGCATAACTCATATAGGGAAGTAGGCGTAAACTATTAAAGAATATTTCATCTGTTTGGTTACGCTGTTGGTTTGACATGGGTTTGGGTTTTTTCATTTTTTTGATTTTTTGGTTTCTCGAAACACCCACCACATCAACATAAAAAGTAGAGATCCATCCTCTATGCGTCTGACTTTGAACATCGAACCAATTGCCCTGTTTGCCTACAATTTGTAGTATTTGGTTGGTCTCTAATTCCTCAATGGCTTCTGCTTGAGGGTCTGGATAATCACGCATCACCGTATTGATTTTGACTGTGCAATCTAAAATTTGCGTGGCTCTCTGGTAATCTTCAGCATGCGTTGGAAGTGTAAAAAAAACACCCACCAAGAAAACAAAAATCTTATAAACATACTTTTGCACCATTTTAAGTATGAATGATTTTGAAGAGTTAGCAATAAAAATGACCCCTTTCGCCGTCGAATTGACGCAGTAAAGCGACTTTGATAGAACATGGGCGTACTTTATGAATCGAACATGGAAAATACTCATGGATGTTCTTGTTCTGCTATTTTATGTCAACGTAGCTGGAGCAATTATCCTATTGGCACAGCCAAAGGGTCAACAACTGCAAACCACCAATGCTGTTATTGAACCTAGCCTCCATAAATCTATCGATCCCGTGGTAAAACGATATGCTCGATTGCATGGTCTTGACTGGCGTTTAATCTACGCCATGATCAATGTTGAATCTCGATTTGAAAAAAATGCTGTTAGCTACGCAGGTGCCGTTGGCCTTATGCAGGTCCTACCCCAAGTAGCAAAGGAGTTTGACACACAGAATCTTCATGAACCGACAGAAAATATTCGAATTGGGGTTGCCCACCTATCCAAATACTTACAAAAAATAAAGGGGCATACACGTAAAGATCAAATTCTTATGGCACTAGCCGCCTACAATGGTGGGATAGGCCATATTTATGATGCCAAACGCCTAGCATCGCAACGGGGTCTAGATCCCTTTTCTTGGAACGATGTTGCGACCGTTCTTCCTGAATTGGAGTTACCTGAGGTCTATGAAAACACCCAACACGGTTATTGTCAGGGTCAACGAATGGTTCGTTATGTAGAAGAAATACAAGATACCTACCAACAATATCAATCCAACCACCCTGCACTCCCCATGATTGAGAAGCCTGACCTTGAAAGAACACTTACACGGTCTATCCCCAAGCGCTCTGCGCAATTACAATCATAAAATATCTATACATATCAATAGTTTTTACCGAAATACCTAAAGAAATATATTATCTATTTTTGGCACTGTAAAAAAAAGTTCCTTCCTTTAAGGTTTTTCCTTTGATTCTGAAAAGTTAAAGGTGCTACAATCAAGGAGGTGGAGACAAAAGGTAAAGATGCGTCTCTGAATCAAAACACGCAAGAAGAAAACAAGTCAGCTTCAAACAGATCTAGAGACGTCGCAAACATTCATAACAACAGAAAACATGTTGTTAGTGAAAAAGATTTAGAACAACTCAATGAGATTGGCGCAGCATTAACTGCTGAAAAAAATCTAGATCAACTTCTTCGCCTCACTGTAAAAAAAGCGCGAAAAATACTTACCGCCGATGCCGCATGCCTTTATTTGGTCGATCATAA